>JACOTM010000081.1 GCA_016178305.1 Flavobacteriia bacterium
AACGAATGCTATAGCCGAAAGTGTTAATGCTAAAATTAAAGATGCTATTAGACAAAATAAAGGATCAAGAGATTTGGACTTTTTTCATTATAGGATTGCAATAATTATTTAAGCTCAGCACCTCAAAATAATTTTAACCCTATTTAAGTTCAATCGTTTCTTAGAAAAATTAATTTTAGACCAATATTTTAATGAAAATAAAACTTTCAACACACGTAATCATTTTCTTTTTTACATTTACAAGCATCTCTTTTTATGCGCAAATCGAAGAAGTCAGAAGAATAACCCAAACGCTTTGCTCACCTGAATTTCATGGTCGGGGTTACGTTAATCAAGGTGATTCAAAAGCGGCAGATTTTATTGCTTCTGAATTCAAAAAAATAGGTTTAAAACCATATAAAAAATCATATTTTCAAAAATTTAGTTTCAATGTAAATACATTTCCAGGAAAAATGGAAGTGTTAGAAGGTTCTAAAAAATTAATTCCTGGTGTCCATTTTTTAGTAGATCCTGCTTGTGCTTCCAGTCAAATGACTTGGCAACCTAAGTTGATTTCGATTGAAACAGCTTTAAATTCAGAAAAATTAAAAAAAGAAATAAGCTTTATCAAGCAAAGTCCTGATTACAATGCCATTGCGTTAAATTTTAGTAAATATTCAAAAGACACGTTGAAATTGGTTGCTGGACTCGCAGCACAACTGGCTGAAATAATGCCTGTTATTGAAGTTACAAATCAAAAATTTACATGGTCTGTCGCTCAAAATCAATTAAAATATCCATTTATACAAGTGCAAGATTCTATTTTTAAGGATAAAATGTCTTGGGATATTCACATTGAAGCCAAATTTTTAGAAAATTATACTTCAAGAAATGTAATTGCTTGTAAAAAAGGAAAAAAAGGAGCGAAAACAATTATTTTTTCAGCGCATTATGATCATTTAGGACAAATGGGGTCAGAAACCTATTTCCCTGGAGCAAATGATAATGCAAGTGGAACGGCCATGTTGTTAAGTATGGCGAAATATTTTAAAGAAAACCCCAACGATTACACAATTATTTTCATTGCATTTGCTGGAGAAGAAGCTGGATTATTAGGATCTCATTACTTTGTAGAACACCCACTTATTCCACTAGAAAAAATCAATTTTCTGATTAATTTAGATATTATGGGAAGTGGTGAAGAGGGAATTACAGTTGTTAATGCTACCAAACATGAAAAAGAATATGAACAATTAGTAAAAATTAATGAAGATTTAAAACTATTAACGCAAGTAAAAAAACGTGGACCAGCGGCCAATTCTGATCATTATTGGTTTGCAGAAAAAGAAGTTCCCGCAATTTTCATATATACTCAAGGACCAAATAAAAATTATCACGACATTTTTGATAAATACGAAGCATTAAGTTTTCAAGAATATGAAGACATAAAAACCTTACTGGTAAAATTTGTATTAAATTTTTAGCCTTTATAATTTACAAATTCTATTTTTGTAACTCCTTGAACTAAAACGGTTACATTAAAAGATTTTTTATCAATGAAAAAAGGACTCTTCTTTTTAATTACATTTTTGACATTTACCGCTTTGGCTCAACCGTATGCTGGAAGTTCGGGCAAACTTAAACCTTTAACGACAATTTCAAAAGCTGCGGGTTGCATACCTCCTTCCACTACCACACTGTTGGAACTTAATAATGTCAGAGCAATGATCCATACAGCGGGAAATTTATGGCAGATTCCAGCTCAAAATTATTCGCAATACGAAGTGCCAAAAAATTCTGGAATAATGTGTCTGTTTACTGCTGCATTATGGTTGGGAGGAACAGATGTAAATAATCAATTGAAGCTCGCTGCTTTACGCTATAGAGAAGGACAAGATTATTGGACAGGTCCATTATCCATTGGTGCTGCAGAAGCTACAGTTGACGATTGCTTTAAATATGATAAACATTTTGTAAGTGCAAAAGACCAAGTAACTGAATTTAATGCTTGGTATGAAACTGGAATATTAGACCAACAAAACGGTACAAGTAATCAAGCATCATTGTTTCCAAATTATATTGTACCCAAAATAATAAAAGAATGGCCAGCTCACGGAGATGTATCCAAAGGGCAAGATTATTATTTAGCACCATTTTTCGATTATAATAATGATGGCAAGTATGATTACAAAGACGGTGATTATCCTTGGTATGATATTACAAATTCTAAAAATTGTAAAGCAGATAGACGCGTATCATTGTATGGAGATCAAAATTTTTGGTGGATAATGAATGACAAGGGGAATTTACATACAGAAACGACCGCAGATCCAATAGGAATGGAAATAAGAGCCCAAGCATTTGCCTTCACTTCCGGAGATGAAATAAATAATATGACCTTTTATAATTACGAATTAATCAATAGAGGAACACAAACATTATTCAATACTTATTTTGGATTTTTTACAGATGGCGCTTTAGGTAATCCTACGGATGATTATGTAGGTTGTGATGTTAATAGAGGTTTAGGTTATTATTATAATGGAAATAGTTATGATGCAACTTATTCAGGTTACAAAGGCTATGGTGAAAATCCTCCGGCTGTTGGAGTAGATTTTTTTGAAGGTCCTTATCAAGATATTGACAGCATCGATAATGCTTTTGGAATTGGAACTGGTGAGGCGTTAAATGGAATAGGTTATGGGGATGGAATCATAGATAATGAGCGTTACGGAATGAGGCGTTTTTTATATTATAGTAATACAACGAACGGTGCAAATCCGAATCAAACAGACCCTATTGCTGCTTATGATTATTATAATTATTTAAGAGGTCATTGGAAAGATGGAACTCCTTTCGTTTATGGTGGAAGTGGTCACGTTTCAGACCCTGATGCTAATCCAAACATTCAATGTGATTTTATGTTCCCGGGAGACACAGACCCTTTAGGTTGGGGTACAGGAGGACAGCCACAACCACTTTGGACAGAAGAAACAGCTGGGAATGTTCCGAATGACCGAAGATTTTTAGAATCAGCAGGTCCTTTTATTTTAAAACCTGGAGCTGTTAACAATATTACAGTTGGTGTTGCTTGGGCTAGAGCTGTTTCAGGTGATCCATTTGAGTCCGTAAAAGTATTACAAGTTGCGGATGATAAAGCACAAGCTTTGTTTGAAAATTGCTTTAAAGTATTAGAAGGCCCACATGCACCAGATTTATCTTTTCAAGAATTAGAAAACAAAGTTGTTCTATACCTCAATAATCCGATTGGATCTAATAATTACAACGAAAAATATATTGAAACTGATCCATTTATTATTTCTTCCATACCAAATATTGATAAGAATTATCGTTTTCAGGGATATCAAATTTATCAATTAAAATCCAGTTCTGTTAGTATTTCAGATCTTGAAAATAGTGACAAAGCTCGTTTGGTAGCACAATGCGATATTGAAGATGATTTTCAACGAATCATAAATTTTGAATTTGATGAAAATTTAGACGCTTGTATTCCTGTTGAAAAAGTTAAAGGTGAAAACAAAGGAATTAAACACTCCTTCTTAATTAATGACGATATGTTTGCTAGTGGCACTAAAACATTGGTTAATTTTAAAACTTATTATTATATGGCTGTTTCTTACGCTGTGAATAATTATAAAACATATAATCCAAATGATCCTTTAGCAATAGATGGTCAAAAGAAAATTTACATAAAGAGTAGAAAAGCTGCTTATGGACAGGTGAAAGTTATGACTGTTACTCCTCACAACCCGAAACCGGAACAGGAAGGAACTTATCAAAATTCGAATTATGGGGATTCTCCAGAAGTAACGAGATTAGACGGCTTTGGAAATGGTGATAATGCTATTGATTTAACCGAAAAATCTAAAAATGATATTTTGAAAAATGGATTTATTACAAATCCAACCTACCAATTAAATCATGCTCCAATAGGTATCAAAGTCATCGACCCATTAAATGTTGTTGATGGTTATTTTGAATGTACATTTAAAGATTATACTGCTTCTTCTACGAATAGTACTGATACTGCTAGATGGACAATATACAGATATTCAAATAATTACGACACAAAACAATTATTAGATTCTGTTACTTCTACACAAACCATTGAAAATGTTAATGAACAACTTATTCCAAAATGGGGCGTTTCAGTCTATATCTATCAAAAAAAATATAAAACAATAAACAATCAAAAATTTGCAAATCCAATTGAATCTACAATTGAATTTGATGATTCGACCAAAAGATGGTTGTCTTTTGTGCCAGATAATGAAACTTACTACCCTTCGAATTGGATTCGTTCAGGCTCTTATGGAGCCCCAAATTCAGATAGTAATGAAATATTAAAATGGCGAAATCCTTGGTGTTATAAAGATGAATTGAATATTGATCCTTTCAAAGTTTATTCTAAAATTGTTGATGGTGGATTTGCCCCACACAGAATCACGGGTTTCCAATGTGATTATATGCCGTTAGCGTATTTTAACATGCCTACTTCAGGCGCAATCCCAATTCCTTCTTATTCCAGAACAAATGCATCTATTAGTTATTTACCAAGCGTTGACATTGTATTTACGACTGATAAATCAAAATGGACTAGATGTCCCGTAATTGAAATTGGAAGAGATCCAAATTTAACACTAGGCGGAGCAAAAGCTGGTGCTATGAGAAAAAGTCCAAGTGTTGACAAAAATGGAATTCCCTTTGGACAAAGCAATTGTAATACAGAAGAAGCTGCTTTGGTTTCAACTAGTGGAATGGGTTGGTTTCCTGGCTATGCCATTGATGTAGAGTCTGGTGCACGCTTATTTATGGCTTTTGGAGAAAATTCATTCCTAAGTGCTGACAATGGTTCAGATATGCAATGGAATCCGACCTCTAAAATGATGGATAATAATGGAGAGCCAATCATAGGAGGAGGACATTCTATTTATATTTTCAGTTACAAATTACCTTCTATTAACAATTTAATTGGAATTTCTGATTTAAATGAATATCAAGAATCTAACAATGAAATCTTTAATTTATTAACAGCTATAGAAACAACAAACTCAAGTACAGATAAAAGAAATTTATATAGTAATTTAACATGGATAGGAAATCCTATTTTAGCTCCCAATCAAAAATTATTAACTTCAAATGTTGTTATTAGAATAAGAATACATAAAGAGTATAAAAATTATTTAGCTACTGGCAAAAACAATGGAAAACCTATGTATTCTTGGAATATGTCTGGAAACAAAGTATTAACACGAGATAAATCTGCATTGATTGAAGCATTGAAATTAATAAATGTAGTCCCTAATCCTTATTACGGATATTCTGGTTATGAACGTAGTAAGATTGATTCAAGAGTAAAAATAATAAATCTCCCGACCAAATGTAATGTGAATATTTACAATGTTAATGGAAAACTCGTGAGGTCTTTTAAAAAGGATAATGAGATTTCTTTTATTGAGTGGGATTTGAATAACAGTATTGGAATTCAACTTTCAAGCGGTGTTTATTTAATTCATGTTGAAGTCCCTGGAGCAGGTGAAAGAGTTGTTAAATTTTTTGCAGGAATGCGGCAAGTAGATTTAGAGAATTTCTAAAAAAATCTTTCCAAGTTAAAGTTTGAGTAAAATTCTTTGACGACTTGTTTCTGAAAGCATATTATTTGTTTATTTTTACCTTTCAATTAATAGATAAAAATGAAAAGAGTAAAAATTGCAAGTATTTTCGAAAAACCGGAAATTGGAAAAGAGATTTTAGTAAAAGGATGGGTTCGTTCTTTTAGAAGTAATCGTTTTATACAATTAACGGATGGATCAACGATAAATACATTGCAAGCAGTAGTTGAATTTGAAAATTTTGAAGAACAAATATTAAAAAAAATCACAACGGCTTCTGCAGTAAGTTTACAAGGAACTTTGGTCGAATCTCAAGGTTCTGGACAAGCATTTGAATTACAAGTAAAAACAATCGAAATATTAGGTGAAGCGAATCCCGATGATGTGCAAAAAACGGTTATGCAACCGAAAAAACACAGTTTGGATTATTTGAGAGAACAAGCACATTTACGTTTTAGAACAAACACTTTTGGTGCTGTTTTTAGAATTCGTCACGCTGTTTCCTATGCAATACATAATTTCTTTAATGACCGAGGATTTTTCTATTTACACACCCCTATCATTACAGGTTCAGATGCTGAAGGTGCAGGTGAAATGTTTCGTGTAACAAATCTTGATCCTCAAAATCCTCCATTGAATGAAGATGGAACTATCAATTACAAAGAAGATTTTTTTGGAAAAGCAGTAAACTTAACCGTTTCTGGTCAATTAGAAGCTGAATTAGCGGCATTGGCTTTGGGACAGGTTTATACATTTGGTCCAACTTTTAGAGCTGAAAACTCAAATACTTCAAGGCATTTAGCTGAATTCTGGATGATTGAGCCGGAAGTTGCTTTCAATGATTTGAACGATAACATGAATTTGACAGAAGAATTTTTGAAACACATTTGTAAATATGTTTTAGAAAATTGCAAAGACGATTTGAAATTCTTACACGATAGAGATGCGCAAGAGCAAACTCAAAAACCTCAAAATGAACGTAATGAATTAGGATTAATCGAACGTTTAGAATTTGTTGTAAACAATGATTTCAAACGTATGACTTATACCGAAGCAATTGAAGTTTTACGTAATTCAAATCATTACAAAAAGAAAAAATTCCAATACGAAGTAGAATGGGGAACAGATTTACAATCAGAACACGAACGTTACTTGGTAGAAAAAGAATATAAATGTCCCGTTATTTTAACGGATTATCCAGCAGCTTTCAAGGCATTTTACATGCGTCAAAATGATGATGGAAAAACAGTAGCAGCAATGGATGTTTTATTCCCAGGGATTGGAGAAATTGTTGGTGGTTCTCAACGTGAAGAGCGATTGGATGTTTTAAAGAAAAAATGTGCTGATTTTAATATTCATGAAGAAGAATTATGGTGGTATATGGATACACGTAAATTTGGTTCAGTACCACATGCAGGATTTGGTTTAGGATTTGAAAGAATGGTCATGTTTGTTACAGGTATGACAAATATACGCGACGTAATTCCTTTCCCTAGAACACCTCAAAATGCAGAGTTTTAATTCGTGATTGTAATTCAAAATTCATAATTTAAAATTATTAAGTATGGCATTAAAACAATATTTAGCACAGAAACTAGAACAGCGTTTATCGCCACAGCAAATTCAATTGATGAAGCTGTTGCAAGTGCCTACGATGGAATTAGATCAGAGAATCAAACAAGAAATTGAAGAAAATCCAGCTTTAGAAGAAGGATCCGACGAAGAATTCGATGATGAATATGAAGGAGAAGATGATTTTGATGACAACGATTCAGATGATTTTGATATTTCAGATTATTTTGACGAAGATTCAGCAGATTATAAAACACAAGCAAACAATACGAGTAAAGATGATGAAGAACGTGTCATTCCATTATCAGGAGAACAATCGTTTCAACAAAGTTTAACAGAGCAATTGCATTTATTGGATTTGACAGACGACCAATTTATGATTGCCGATACGATTATTGGAAATCTGGACGAATCAGGATATTTAAATCGTGAAATCGAAGCTATTGTTGATGATTTAGCATTTTCAGCTAATATCATGGTGACCGAAGATGAAGTTGAAAAAGTATTGACTTTAGTACAAGAACTCGATCCAGCTGGAATTGGAGCGCGCGACTTAAGAGAATGCTTATTATTACAATTACAACGTAATCATGATGGTGATATTACCCGTTTCACCGCAAAAAAAATTGTAGAAGATCATTTCGAAGAATTTATAAAAAAGCATTACGATAAAATTCAAAAGAAATTAGAAATATCAGATGAAGATTTGAAAGAAGCAATAGATGAAATTGTTCGTTTGAATCCAAAACCTGGAGGATCAATGAAAGAAAGCACTAAAAACTTTCAACAAATAATCCCAGATTTTGTTATTACAGAAACAGATGGGAAATTAGATTTGACATTGAACGGTCGAAATGCTCCTGAATTAAAAGTAAATAAAGATTATGAAATGATGCTTCGGACTTATGCTGAAGGTGCTAAAACATCAAAAGCTGATAAAGACGCTGTCATGTTTGTCAAGCAAAAATTAGACGGTGCAAAATGGTTTATAGATGCAATCAAACAACGTCAGAATACCTTGTTAGGAACAATGCAAGCAATAATGATGTATCAATTTGAATATTTTTTATCTGGAGATGAAACTTCTTTGAGACCAATGATTTTGAAAGATATTGCTGAAATTGTTGGATTAGATATTTCAACTGTTTCAAGAGTTGCAAATAGTAAATATGTTCAAACAACCCACGGAACGTTTGCCTTAAAATATTTTTTCTCTGAGTCCTTATCAACAGATTCAGGAGAAGAAGTTTCAACCAGAGAAGTGAAAAAAATATTATCTGAAGCCATTGAAGGAGAAGAAAAATTGAAGCCATTAACAGATGAGAAACTAACTGAATTGTTGAAAGAAAAAGGCTATAACATTGCAAGGAGAACAGTTGCAAAATATAGAGAACAATTGAATATTCCTGTTGCTAGATTAAGAAAAGAACTTTAATGAAATTTTTTTTTAATATCATTTCATGGGTATTTATGCCTTTGCTATTGCCTTTGTATTTATTGCTGATTTTATTGTATGTTCCATCATATCAACTTGAAAATGATACAAATGCTTCTCAAATATTTTTGTATCCTTCAGAATTGAAGGAAATAATTTTATTCACATTTGCAATTTTTATTTTGGCTACTTTATTCTCATTTATTATCATGAAAAAAAGTAATTTGATCGATTCAATACAAATGAATTTACAAAAAGACAGAACCATTCCATTAATTGTAACATTAGTTTATAACTTGCTATTATTTACAGGATTACACTCTAAGATTCCTTTTATATCATATTACTTTTTTGCTTTAGTGGCAAGTGGCATTTTGATAACAATTGGCATGTTAATTGGAAATCGATTTTTTAAAATAAGTTTACATGCAGCCGGTGTTGGATTATTTTCTGGCTTTATATTTGCTTTTTGTAAAGAACAAGTATCTTATCAATTTTGGATTTTAGTTGTAGCTGTATTAATTTCAGGATTAGTTATAACGGCAAGATTATATTTAGAAAAACATGAGCCAAAAGAAGTAATTTCTGGATTCTTAATTGGCTTTTTGATTACTTTTTTAGTTACTTTAGTATATCCATTTATATAAAAATATGAAATAAGCCATAACGAAAATGTCAAAAGCACAAATGATTTTTAATCATGGCGATTGCATATTACAATTAAAGAACAAATAATATATACATATGAAATCGAGAAAATTAATTTTTTTAATTGCAACACTTATATTCATAATTGGTTGTGGAACAATGAATAAAAAAAATAAAGGTAAAGGATTTAATTTATTTACAATTCAACAAGACAAAGATTTGGGTGCTCAAGTTGCTGCTGAAATTGATGGAAACCCAAAGCAATATCCATTGTTAGATTCTATACGATATAAAGAAGTTTATCAATATTTATATAAAGTTCGAGATAATATTTTGAATTCCGGAAAAGTCGATTTAAAAGATAAATTTCAATGGAGGTTAAGAATTATTCATGATGACAGTACATTGAATGCTTTTTGTACACCTGGAGGATATATCTATGTTTATACAGGAATTTTGAAATTTCTAGATTCAGAAGATCAATTGGCTGGAGTTTTAGGTCATGAAATTGGTCATGCAGACATGCGTCATTCAACAAGACAAATGACAACTATGTTTGGAATTCAAGTGATGGAACAAGTATTATTAGGAAATAGAGCTGCTTTACAACAAGTTACATCAGCATTAATTGGTTTGAAATTTTCTAGAAAACATGAAACAGAGGCAGATGAAAGATCAGTGATTTATTTGTGTCCAACCCAATACAATGCCGCTGGTGCAGCTGGATTTTTTAAAAAAATAGAATCTTTAAGCAAAGGAGCTAAACAACCGGAATTTTTAAGTACACACCCCAATCCAGAGAATAGGATAGACCATTTTATTAATTCAAAAACGGTGATGGGATGTACAGGAACTTCAGAATTTAAAGAGGAATACAAGCGAATTATCTCATTATTACCGAAGTAATCCTATATTTGTAAAAATTCTACTACGATGAAACCGAAAAAAACGTCATTAGCTGATTTAGCTACAAGTTTAGGAGTCTCAAAAGCAACCGTGTCTTTTGTTTTAAATGGTAAAGGTGATGAATACCATATCAGCAAAGGAATGCAAGAAAAGATTCATAAAAAAGCAAAGGAAATGTCTTATGTTCCCAATTTTTTTGCAAAAAGTTTACGTCAAGGAAAAACAAAAACAATTGGTCTAGTCGTAGCAGATATTTCTAATGCATTTTATGCGGAGTTATGTAAAACTATTCAAGAAGAATTATACAAACATGGCTACAACGTCTTAATTGTAAGTTCAAATGACAATTTAGAAGTCGAACAATCATTAATGAATGAATTAATTCAACGATCAATAGATGGGATGATTATTTCGCCTTGTAACCCCATTGAGAATTTAATCCCGATATTAAGAAGTACGCATATACCTGTTGTTTTTACAGATAGACCTGGCGACAGTGATGCCGATTTTGTAGGTATTAACAATGTAAAAGAAGCTGAAAAATTAGTTAAGCTTTTTTCTAAAAAACCAAAAAGATTAGCCATATTAACACAACATAACTCAACGATCATAACAATTCAACAACGGATTGAAGGAATTGTAAAAGCTTGTGATAATGAAAAAATAAAATACGACATCGTTAATTTATCTTCAGACGAATTAGAGATCAATGCTTCAATGAATGAACTAATCAAAAAAGGAGTAGATTCATTTATTCCCTTGAATAATAAAGTTGCTTTAAAAACTTTAAAATCACTGAAACAATTGAATATTCATATTCCAAAAGATGCCCGAATTATTTCTTTTGACGATAGTGAATTCTTTTCGTATTTAACTCCCCCAATTTCAGCTTTGTTTCAACCCATTGAATTGATAGGCTCAGAAACATCTTTAAGAATGTTAGAACGATTAAAAGAAACAGATCGTCCAGGCAAACACTTAATGTTGGGATGTTCTTTTATTGAAAGAGGATCTAATTAATGGTATGAAATATTCGTTTTACCTCTTGGATTGAATTTTCTTCATCAATCAATTGAAGTAAATACATTCCTTGCGTTATTTCAGGAATTATAAATGATTCTTCATATTGAGGAATTTTATCAAAATCGATTATTATTTGTCCTGTCATTGAGATTAATTGACATTTAATGTTTTTTGAATTTAAGGAAAGATTCAATTTGTTATTTGAAAAAATGTAATTTTCTAAAATATTTTCTGAATTATTTTTACATCGTTCGTTAATAATTAAATCAGAATTTTTAATATTCCCATCATTATCAACCATTTTTAAGCGATAGTAATACATTTTATTATCGTTAATAGTGACAGAATAATTCATTATAGATTTCGAATTACCTGATGTTTGAATTATTTTTTCAGTAGTATATACTTGACCATCTAATGTTTTTTCCAATACAAAATAATCTAAATTATTTTCAGTCGCTGTTGTCCAGTTAATTGTGCTTTGATTATTTTCACATTTAGAATCAAATTGTACTAATTCAATTGGTAAAACAATAGGAATATCCGGACAAAAGTATTGTTGATTATTTAATCCACCAGTTGATGCTGTTGCCCCCCAATTTACAGTATTATCTCCTCCAAAAAGAGTAGTTACAAAATCTTCCGAAACACTCAACCTTAACACAGCATCAAAATAAACTTTTAATGTGTTGGAAGCATCTATCCAATCTATTTCTACATGATGCATATTCCCATCATCTATGTTTGAACCTCCTGCAATGGCAGCTATAGGACCTGCTTTATGCGTTGAATTTTGTAAACTTCCATCCGTATCAATAGCAATATGATCCGCAGCAATATCTACCGCATGTGTTGGATTGTCATTATCATAAGTATCAAATTCAACGACTAATGCATTGGACAAACCTCCAGTACCCAATTCCCCTCCTGCTGTTCCGCAAATATTTGTCCCATTTGGTTGGAAAACAATCGTTGAACCATCTGCTCCATTAATATTATTTCCAAAATAAAAATTCATTCCAACTGAAAAATCGGTGTTAAAATTAACTTGAGTATCATTCCAAGCACATCCTTTCTGATTATTAACTTCTGGTGTGAGCTGAACACAAGTTGCTCCAGAAACAGTGATATAACTCGCATTATCAGTTAAACAATATGACCCTAATTTAGGTGTGTAATTATAAGCTAATGTTGCCGAAGAAGATAAATCGTGATCACAATTGTATTTTGAAATCAATATTCTTGCTGTTCCTGTGTAGGTTGCTGTCCAAGTAATTGAAGATTGAAGTCCGCAATTATCATCAGAATAAGCTAATTCTGTTGCTCCAGTACCATCTAAAATTGATAGTTGTGTATCATAACTCGCAGAACCACCATTAGAACAAAATGTAAAGGTATATGAACTGCATGAACTAACATTAAAAGTATAATATTGACCATTCAACACGTTTTGCGTTTGATAAGAAACAGAAGGACTTAAAGTCCCGTTTGATGTTCCTCCTGTACAAGCCATCGTTATATTTTTAAGCAGGAACAAAATGATAATACTTACGTTGATTTTTAGATTAAAGAAATTACTTATTTTTTCTTTAAAAGGCATTATTGTAGTAGTGTGCATGTAATAGTTGTATTGTAATAGTTGTATAGTCTCGTTGTTTGCAAAAACGATTTAGTCACAAAAATATCACAAATGTTTATAGGAAATGAATATTATAGATATTATTTTATTTCATATTATTTCGATTCTTGAAAACTTAAGCTATTTTTATATGAAACCATTTGATTTCAGTTATTTATTAAAAATAAAATAGAAGTATAGATTAATTTCGAAATACAAGTAAATAGGAGACTGGTAATATTTTATTTTGTAAAAAGGCTATTATTCAATGAAAAATAAAACGATTTAGCATAGGAATCCTAAAATGGTTTAGCAATGTGTTTTTAGGAAGTAAATCTAGACTAAACTCTGATAACCAATTTTGTTCCAAATCCAACTTTACTGGACATATCAATAGTGACATTTGCCAATTTGGCTCTTTTTTCAATATTGTTTAATCCAAGTCCATTCGTAATTAAATCGCTATCAAAACCTATCCCATTATCAAAAACCTCAATCAATAGATATGATTTCACTTTTGAAATATGACATTCTATCGAAGTTCCTTGGCTATGTTTGATTGAATTATTTACAAATTCTTGAATTATTCGGTACAAGTTATAATTATCAACGGAATGAAAATCTTCATTGGTAATATCCTGAGAAGAATCAAAAACAAAATTAATGTTGTTTAATGTTTTTAAACGATCAAACATAGCCTTTAAAGCATTTAATAACCCTTGTTCTAATTCTGGAGGAGTAAGATTATAACACATTGATCGTGTTTGATTTAAACTTGTTTTAACAAGACTGAAACAGTTTTTTAGCAAGTCAGCATCAACAGGTTCATTTTCGTTAAATTGTGATAAATAAAGATTTAATACCACTAAATGTTGTGCCAATCCATCGTGCAATTCCATTGAAAATCTTTTTCTTTCAAATTCTTGAGTTTGACCAATTAGCTTTGATTTTTCTAGTTCATAATTTTTTTGAGAAGTTATATCTCTCATCGCACCAATAACTTTAATAGCCTCTCCTTTACTTGTTCGGATGATGTAAGCACGATCGATAACATTCGCATATTCCCCATTGGCTTTTTTAAATCGATATTCAGCACTCCAATAAGTCTCACTTGGTGTTTTTAATATGATTTCATATTCATTTTTAACATGGTGATAATCATCAGGATGAATATATTCTCCAAAAGTATCAGCTGTTGGCTTATTATCAATATAGCCAAAAGCTTCTTTAATACCATCTCCCCAATACAAATTGTTTTTTCGAATATCCCATTCCCAAATAATATCACTTACTGCTTTAGATGCAATAGAAAAACGTTCATTACTTCGTCTTAATTCTTTTTCAATAATTAATTTATTAGTAACATCGTTGATAATAACTAAGATTGTTTCTTTTCCTGAAATGAGTATTTCATTACGAACCATTTCAATATTGATAATTTTTTGATTTTTCGTATAATGTGAATATGTTTCGTATTTGATTTCAGAATTTAATAAAATATTATTTCTGTAATTAATTTTATCATCATTTGCAATAAATAAATCCTTATCATTTTCAACAAATAAATCCAACATCGTCATTTCATTAAATTCATCTGGAGAAAAGCCATACGTTTTTTCAGCCGACTCATTCACTTCTTTGAATTTTAAAGTGGTTTTATCATAGATAAACATTGGTTGTGGGTTACTATGAAATAAAGCACGGTATCTTTTTTCCGAATCTTGTAAATCTAATTTAGCTAATTTCCGAATCGTTGTGTCTTCTAGAATTGCAAAATATTGTGAAATTTCACCTACTTCATCAAATAGAGGTTGTCCAGTAATCCTAGACCAATAACTCGCTGCATTTTTCTTGTGGAAAATAGTATTTAAAGAAAAAGGTAAATTTTGATTCATTTGCTCTTCAATAAAGCGAATATTTTGTTCATCACACGTGGGACCATTTAGTAATTCAATCGGGTTTTTACCCATAGATTCATCAAATGAATATCCAGACATATCTGTAAAAGCATGATTAACCCAAGTGATTTCATGGTTTAGATTGGTGATAAAAACAGCCTTATTTGTATTTTTGGCAATTAAAGATAATTTTGTTAATTCATCTGCTATCTTTCTTTCTTCTAAAATTTCCCTATAAATATTTTTTATCTTTTTTAAGATTGCTATTTCAGGTATTGATTCCGTGATTTGCTTATCAAAATAAATTGTTAAAACACCTAAAATCTCACTTTGAGAATCTAATAAAGGAAAAGAAATACAAGAAATTAGCGTACTATTCTCAAAAATTTCTTTTAGAAAAGGATATTCATTTTGTTCTTTTAGATTTTCAAGTAATATCTGTTTTTTAGATTTTAAGACCGCTGTAAAAAGGCAATTTTGTTTATCTACATCTAAGGTATTTATTTTATCTACTATTTCTTTCGAAATAGATGGCGTACAAAAATTCACCAATGATTTTCCATTTTCACTAATTCGATGAATAGAACAATAAGTATTCGGAATAATTGATTCTATAACTCTTGCAGAATTATAAAATATTTGACTCAATGTCTTTGTTCCTTTATTGTTTTCTAATAACATGGAACGCTCTAAATCAAGTATCGTTTGTTCTGTTTTTTCTTTTGTAATATCTTGATTAAAGATAGAAAAACCTTCTTTTGATGGATAAATTTTTACGCGTAACCAATTTTTAGTAGTCGGATAAAAGTATTCGAATTCAATTTGTTCTTCATTTCGAATAGCATTTAAATATTTTTTATAAAAATGGCTGATATTTAATTCTGGATATTCATCCCAAAAATTTTTACCTATTAACTCTTTATAAGATCGATTAAATAGGACTTCTGCTTGTTTATTAATGTAGATTAGATTCCAATTTAAATCTAATGCAAAAAAAGCATCCGATATACTTGAAAGAATCGTATGTTTTAAAGCTTCACTTTTATTCAATTCATTTTCAACCCGAACCCTTTCTGTAATATCATCTGTTAATGCTAATTGTACTATTTGTCCATTTGTATGTTTGAGAGGCACGGCTCTTGTTTCCATCCATTTTCGACCTCCTTTCAAGCCAATTATTTCAAAAATAAGATGTTGTGGAATTCCCGAACATACCCTTTCATTCAATAATTTATATTGTTCAATATATTCAGGAGCGATTAAACTATAAACTGATTTCCCTATAACTAGTTCGGCATTTTCAGATTCAATCATCTCTAATCCAATGTTATTCATTGAAATTAATTTCCCATTTGAATCTACAATCTTCACACAGGCAGGAGTCGTATTAATGATCGCATTTAAGAATTCCTGCTTGTTTATTAAAGATTTTTTGATTGCTTGATGCTCTGAAATATTTCGAATAATTAAACAAAAAACTTCTGTATTATCATCGGTTGTAAAAGGTAATGTGGAAAGCTCAATAGGAAATTCTTCATTTAATTTATTAACCCCAATTGCTTCCTTAATTGAATTTAATTTGAATTCGTTTTTTGAAGTCAAATAATTCGCCTTCTCTCTATTTAAAAAATGTAAATATTCTCCTTTAAGTATTAAATCAATCTTTTTTATTCCAACTACTTCATCATGATCCCATCCAAAATATTTTTCAGCTTGAATGTTCCAAAATAAGATATTATTCTGACGATCTATACAAACCACAGAATCAATTAAATGATTGAAAATTATTAAATTGATTCCATTTATTAATTTTTTATCAACACATAAGAACGGTTTTTTAAATGTTAGGATAATATCATTTTCATTGACTTTTAATAGTTGAATTTTAAAGTTTCCAAGATTTAATGCAGTATTAGTTATTTCAAATTCAACAATTTCAGTTGCTTCAATGTTTTTTTTGATAGTTGATTTGATACAGATATACGTTTCTTCAGCTACTATTTCACTTAAGTGATTGGAAAAATTTGGATTACTAATGAATAAAGGGAAATTTTCTTGAAAAGTATCAATTTTGGTGATGGAAAAATCTTGATCGATATGAAAAATAACTTCTGGATTAGCTAAGTAAACTTTTGTCGTCAATTTTTCAATATGAAGCGCATTCGATATTCTTTGATTTTTTGAATATAACTTTACTATAATTGTTAATGAAACAATGAACACTAAAATTATTAATATAGACATACCAAACATTCAATTACAAATTGTGTTAGGTTGTTAAGTTAAAAAAATAATTTGAAATTTCTTATATTGAATGAATATAAATAAGGTATGGATTAAAATATTATTTTTTCAAAATTTTTCTGAATCAAATATTTCACCGGCAAGTAAGAAGCAATAATACTCAATATTGTAACTAAACCAATAATTAAAAAAGCATCTAACAAAGTGATATTCATTGGAAACGGTTCGCCTCCTGAATTAGGCATTAATAAAAGATGTCCAAAAATTTGCACCGAACAAATGGCATATCCAATCACCAGCCCCCATAAGATTCCTTTCAATGAAATCATTAAGCCTTCATAATAAAAAATACGAAAAATTAATTTTTTATTAGCTCCATAACTTATCATCGTTTTGATATTGTCCATTTTCTCTATAAACAACATTGTCAACGAAGCGACTAAATTAAACGCTGCTAATATGAATATGAAAATTAAAATGAATAATACAATGATTTTTTCAGATTTACTCGTTTTGTAAATCAATTCATTTTTTTCATAATTGGTTTTAACTTCGAAATCTTTCCCTAAGAAATCCTGTAAACGCTCTTTAACATCATCATTGGATTCATTGGAATTAACTTGTACATATATCGCAGTAATATCGTTTTGATATTCTAATAATTCTTTTGCTAAATGCAATGGCAAAACAACGATGTCTGAATTTACTTCTCTATTATAATTGATTCGTCCAGCAATTTTAATGGTTTGAGTCGTGAATGGATTTGAACCTAAGCGCACTTTCGCATTTCTTTTTGGAATGTAAAATAACAGTGATTCATAACCCATTTTTTCAGGGATATATCCTCCTAAATTATCTAATAATGTTGCCCCGATAATACCAAATTCTTCCCCATTTTCTTTCAACATCGCAATGCCATCAACAATGTGTTTATCCATTTCAGACATTGTCAAAAATGTAGAATCAATTCCTATCAAATGTGCATTCACCCATTTTTTTTCATGTTTCAATACGACAACTTCTTCAACAGCTTTTGAAAATCGTTCTATTCCTTCTATTTTTTCTAATTGCTTAAAATTGATTTGATTTTCATTGAATGTTTTTCCTTTACTAGAGCGAATGGTAATGTCAGAATCAAATTCAGAATATAATTTCTCAACCATGGATTCTATTCCGTTAAAAGCAGATAATAAAATAACCAAAGCCGCTGTAATTACAGCAATTCCGACAACAGAAATACGTGTTATTAGATGAATAACATTTTTCTTCTTTTTAGAAGAAAGGTACCTTTTCGCTATGAAATAGGAGACGTTGATAAAAAAATTATTTCTTTTTTAATAATGCATCTATTTGACTAGCATAATCAATCGAATCATCAATGTAAAATAATAATTCAGGTATTTTACGCATATTTTTTAATCGCTTTCCAACTTCCCCTCTTATTTTTTTAGTGAAAACTTGAATATTTTCAAGTACTTCTTTTTTTTCTGGTCCAGCGAAAATACTGATATAACACTTTGCTAAGGATAAGTCTGAAGTAACACGAACAACTGTAACAGAAACCATTGCTCCTAAACATACCTCCCGTGCATTTCTTTGAAAATAAGTAGATAATTCCTCCAAAATCACACCTTCGATTTTATTTTGTCTTATTGAACTCATACTACAAAAATAAGAATAATAACCTTAGTTCTATTAATATTTTATAAATGAGTTTGTATTTATATCCTTCAAAAAATTAAGCAACAAAAGAATGTTCATTTTTATTAATCTAATCTGTCTAAAATTATTTGACAAACAGATTTTATTGAATTTTTCGTTCAAAAAAGATGTTTTTTCAGTAATAACCTCAGATTCGATTAATAATAGACGTTTATTTAACTTCGCTGAAACTTCGTATTCTTAAAAATTTAAAGGATTTTGAGCTGAAAAGACTTAAAATAGAGAACTCATAGTAAATTTTGGAGATTCTAATCTTTCCGTCAAAACGCATTCTTAATTCCTGTAAATCTGACCTTTTGGAAGCACAAAATCAAATAAAAATAATTTTAGCCCGTTGCAAATACTATTTGGTTTTTTTATACTTTTGTTTTCCTATAATACAAAAATTAGTTGTAAATTCATTTAAACTTTAACCATCATGCAATCAAAATTTTTCTTATTGTTTTTAACATCTGTACTTTTATTCAATGCTTGTCAAAAGTCAAAATTCATTCACGCCAAAACAATTGATGAATTAAATAATTATACGAATGTTTCTTCGACTGAAATGGGGCAAAAAGTTACACATGAAGAGGAAGAAGTTTTTGTTCAAGGTTATATTTTTAAAGTAAATGAATTTAGAAACGAAAACAGATTTTTAATCTTTAACACAGATATATTAAGCAATATGTCTTCTAGTATTCAAATAAACATCATTAAAAATCAAAAAGAAATTTTTGATAAAATCGATAAATATATTGGTAGTCAAGAAAAATGCAAAATTTATATTAAAGGAAAAATTATTAGTGAAGACTTAACGATTAACAATGAATCTGTAAAAAGTATTTCACTAGAAATTGATAAAAAATCAGACATTCGATTTTAATCAAAAACGAGGCTAATTCCAATAAAAATTAGCCTCGTTTTATAACCTTTACGTTGAATTTCCCTATATATTTTTCTGGTATAATGCCGATATTACTTTAGTTAAACTGTAATATATTTCCGTATTATCAAAGATCAATCAATATTAGATAACTTTTAATGCTTTACCTACTTTAATGAAAGCTGCAATTGCTTTGTCTAAATCTGCGATTGAATGAGCTGCGGAAATTTGTGTACGAATACGTGCTGCTCCTTTTGCTACTACTGGATAAAAGAATCCTATTGCATAAACGCCTTCTTGAAGCAACATGTCTGCGAATTTTTGAGACAATGCAGCATCATAAAGCATAATTGGAACAATTGGAGAATCTCCTGGTTTAATATCAAAACCTGCTTCAATAATTGCTTTTTTGAAATATTTTGTATTTTCTTCTAACTTATCTCTTAATGCTGTATTTGAACTTAGAATGTCAAACACTTTATTTGAAGCACCAACAATTGCAGGAGACAATGAATTTGAAAACAAATAAGGACGTGAACGTTGACGTAACATATCGATTATTTCTTTTTTACCTGTCGTATAACCACCCATTGCACCACCTAAAGCTTTTCCAAGTGTTCCCGTAATAATATCAACACGATTCATGACATTGCAATATTCAGGAACACCACGACCTGTTTTACCGATAAATCCAGCAGAGTGACACTCATCCGTCATGACTAAAGCATCATATTTGTCAGCTAAATCACAGATTTGATCCATTTTTGCAATGTCACCATCCATTGAAAACACACCATCAGTAACGATAATTCTGAAACGATTTGATTGAGAGGCTTGCAATTGTGCTTCCAAATCTGCCATGTCTGAATGTTTGTATCTGAATCGTTGAGCTTTGCACAGACGAACACCATCAATAATCGAAGCATGGTTCAATTCATCTGAAATAATGGCGTCTTCTTCTCCAAATAATGGTTCAAAAACACCTCCATTTGCATCAAATGCAGCTGCATACAAAATAGTATCTTCTGTTCCATAAAACTTCGCAATTTTAGCTTCTAATTCTTTATGAATATCTTGTGTACCACAAATAAAACGAACAGATGACATTCCATAACCATGAGAATCTAAGGCATCTTTTGCAGCTTGTACAACTTCTGGATGAGAAGACAAACCCAAATAATTATTGGCACACATGATGACTACATTTTCGCCTGATTGAACAGTCACATTAGCTCCTTGTGGAGAAGTAATAATTCGTTCTCTTTTATAAATTCCACCTTCTTCGATTGTTTTTAACTCATTCGAAAGAAAATCTTTCATTTTTCCGTACATATTCTCTTTTTTATTATTGTAAAGTTAAAATTATTTGTTCATCATATATTCGCATTGACACAAATATTCCAATGTCTCAAGATGTCTTTTGGCTTCAAATAAATTTTTTCCCCACGCATACGTTCCATGTTTTCGCATGATAAAACAAAAATGGTTAATGGATTTCAATGAACTTCTCAATACTTCTGAAAATACATCCATATCTTGTGTGTTTTCAAATATTGGAATCTGAACAATTGCTTCATGTGTTATTTGACCTTCAAAACCTTTTTGCACTTCATATCCTTCAAATGAAATCGCTTCTTGATTGCAATTTGAAATTAATAACGGATAAACAGAGTGGCTATGTAAGATCACTTTTGTTTCGGGAAATAGTTCATACAACACGCAATGAATCAATGTTTCTGCTGAAGGTTTAAGACCTACTGAATTCCCAATTGGCTCACCCAACTGATTTACAGTAATAAAATCATCCGCATGAAAGTGTGCTTTATCTATTCCAGACCTTGAAACATAAATACAATCTTCGAATTTAAATGAATAATTTGTAGAAGTAGCAGGTGACCAACCTTTAAGATTATAATGGCGAATTGTAGCTGCTAATTCATTTTTTAATTGTTCCAATTTTTCCATGAATACAAAAGTATAAAAGTTTTATTAACCTTTACTTTGTTTGATTCTCAAACTCAAGAGCTATTTTTAATCTTCAATTTTAGTATCTTCGTTTTAGAAAAATAATGAATATACAAATAGCATATCTGTGTGGAACATTTAGCTGGGGAGGTTTAGAAATGAATCAGCTTCGAAATGCGGATTGGATGAACAAAAGAGGGCACCAAGTGAGTATTATTTGTTATCAGAATTCGCCCATCTATAAATTTTCAAATTTATTAAATATCCCTGTTATCATTATTGAACCTTTTAACAAATATTATCCATTTCGAGCAGGAAAAAAATTAAGTCAATTACTAATAAAAAACCATTTCACACATTTAATTATACGTTCAAATCACGATTTAAGTATTGCTTCAAACGTCAAATGGCGATTAAAAAATAAAATGCATGTTTCCTTTTTTATGGAAATGCAATTTGGAATTACAAAAAAATCAATTTTCCATACCATTCGATATCACTTTTTTGATTTATGGTCTTGTCCGCTTATTTGGCTTAAAAAGCAAACCGAATCATTATCATACATTCCTAAAAATAAAATAAAGGTAATTCCTTCTGGCATTGATTTATCTGAATTTAAGCCCCGAAAAGATAAAATGAGTTTCAGAAATAAATTGAATTTACCCTCTGATAAAAAAATCATCGCATTAATTGGACGTTTAGATGAAAATAAAAATCAATTATTAGTTTTAAAAGCATTAAAATTAAATCAATTTTATTAAATTTTGTAATGGAAAACAACTTGGAATCTCAAGTGATTTTTCATTCTTTTAATAACCAGATTACGGATTATTATCATGCAATAGATGGGCTAATTAATGCTACAAATTCAGAAACGGTTGGTATGACAACTATTGAAGCTTTAGCCTTTGGTTTACCTGTTATTGGAAGCAATTCGGGTGGAACCAAAGAAATTTTAGAAAATGGAAAATACGGCTTACTCTTTGAACCTAATAATGAATCTGATTTAGCGCAGAAAATAAATAATATACTTTCTGAAAAAATGACTTTTAAGGCAGAATTATTAATCCAAAAAGCTGAACAATTTAGCCATCACTTTGTTTGTGAATTGGTTGAAAAAGAATTAGTTTTAATATCAACGCATTTGAAAAAGAAGTTTTAAAATAAGAATCCCTTTTTTGCGTTTTTATCACTAATTTAGTTTGATTAATTTCTCGTAATGAACTTATACAATTCAAAACAACGTTGGAAAATAACATTATTAGTTATCGCTATTGTAATGGTTGGTGCTTCTTTGTATGTATCACATTCAATTGTTAAAGGCGTCAGTCAACGCGAACGAGATAAAGCCAAACAATGGGCAGATGCTATCAAGAAAAAAGTAGAATTAGTTCAATTAACAAACAACACTTTTCAAGAAGTAAGAAATTTAGAACGTCAAAAAATAGCCGTTTGGATTGAGGCTACAAAAGAAATTTCCAAAGAAACACCCTTAGATGTAATTCCTGATTATACGTTCCCCTTTAAAATTATCAATGAAAATAAAGACATCCCTGTTATTCTTTTAGATGATGCAAACAATCTTTCAAGCTATATCAACCTCGATTTTGACACAAGCATTTTTAGGTCTAAATTCCCAATTGCTACAAAAAAAGAAATCACCAAACATTTTGAAGATTCATTAGTTCATCTTGCATTATCCTGGAAAAAGAAAAATCTTTTTTTTAGTGTTGAAGTGTATAAAGGTTTATTAATGACTTATTATTATGATGATTCCAAGGGTTTAAAAAAATTAGAAAATGATAGAGATGCGTTAATAACCGCTTTTAATCAAGAATTAATTGCAAATAAAAGTCTAATTCCAGTTCTACTTATTGATTCGGTTTCCCACCATATTATAGGAACAAATTTTGACAAAAAAAAACTAAGTGTTTCCAAAATAAAAAATACTATTAAAGAATTAAAAAAAGTTAATACACCAATTGTTATTGATTTCAATGATGGAAATAAAAACATATTGTTTTTCGATGAAAGTCCCGAATTAAAACAATTAAAATACTTTCCTTACATCCAATTTTCAATCATTGGGTTATTTGTATTAATCGGCTATATCATTTTTAGCACATTCCGTAAAGCAGAACAAAATCAGGTTTGGGCAGGAATGGCAAAAGAAACAGCACACCAATTGGGCACACCACTTTCTTCATTAATGGCATGGGTACAACTTTTAGAAACCTATCAAATAGATCCAATGGTTGCGGAAGAAATGTCTAAAGATGTAGAACGATTATCAAAAGTAACCGATCGATTCTCTAAAATAGGATCTATTCCTAATTTAGAAGATGAAAATATTACCTTAACTGTTAAAAATGTTCTAGATTATTTACAACGTCGTTTTTCTGATAAAGTAGAATTGGATTTTCACTCGAAAGGTACTATTACAGCAAAACATAACGGTCCTTTAATGGAATGGGTTATCGAAAATATATGTAAAAATGCCGTGGATGCTATGAGTGGAAAAGGAAAACTTACGGTTACAATGCATCAAACACCTGAGTGGGTTCATATAGACATTCAAGATACTGGAAAAGGGATTTCACCTAAACAAATAAAAACTGTATTCCAGCCTGGATTTACTACAAAAACTCGTGGTTGGGGATTAGGTTTAACATTAGTAAAACGAATTATTAAAGAATACCATAAAGGAAAAGTATATGTCTTAGATTCACAAATCAATATTGGGACAACTTTTAGAATTAGTTTGCCATTGTAAATTGAAATAACTCAAATAATTCAACTATTTTTTCGTTATTACTTTACCAATATTATAGCATGAAAATAAAAATTCAGCAACCTTGTCCTGAAGATTGGAACAATATGAAAATTGGCTTAATCGCACGTCATTGTATAAAGTGTGATAAAAATGTCATCGATTTTACAACCAAAAGTAAATTAGAAATCATTGAATACTTGCTTAATCATCCAAACGAAACAATTTGTGGAAGAATAAATCAAAACCGTGTAGAAATTTTTCATGAAGACATTCCGATTCTTCTTAAAGAGTTAAGAACAAAAAATAATACCAATGCTTTTTATATTATATCAATTGTTTGTATGAGTTTACTTTCTTGCAATGCAAATAACCATAAAACATCAAAAAAAACAAATACAATATTATTAGAGACAAACGATACCCTAAGAGGAGGTGAATTAAAAACAGTTCAACACCAAGAAAAAATCACTTCAACCATCAATACTGAGAATACATATATTTTAGGAGATATATCGTTATTAGGTAAAATTCCCAACCCTAATAATAAACCTTTTGACCTGATTGACAGTAGCTTTCAATTGGTTGAAAAAATGCCAGAATACCCCGGAGGAATTGACGAACTATATAATTTTTTTAAAGCTAATTTAAAATATCCTAAACAGGAAAAGAAAAAACAAATCGAAGGTACAATTTACTTGAAAATAATTATTGATGAAAGTGGTGTTGTAATTAACCCTAAAATAGTAAAAAACGATTCTCATTCTATTCATTTTGAAAATGAAGTTTTGAGAGTAACAAGCAAAATGGGATTTTGGAAACCTGGCTCGTACAATGGCAAAAACGTACCTACCGAATATACGCTGCCTATTGAATTTTCTTTGATTCGTTAATTTATTTCAAAAACTCAATATTTCGCTTCAAACCGCTAAATTTTGTTCGTTTTACAGCACTATTCTTAAATAATTCCCTGAAAACATCTTCTGTCAAATCCATCCAATCAGCTTTAGACATGTTCAATAATTTTTCATGTGGTGAAAATACACCTTCATTTGTTGGTGTAGCAAAACGATTCCAAGGACACACATCTTGACAAATATCACATCCAAACATCCATTTTTCCATTTTCCCTTTAAATTCATTTGGCAAAATCGCTTCTTTTAATTCAATTGTTAAATAAGAGATGCATTTTGACCCATCAATAACATAAGGTTCTACAATAGCTTCAGTTGGACAAGCATCAATACAACGTGTACAAGTTCCACAATAATCTTTTATAGGACCATCGGAAGTTAATTCAATATCTAAGATCAACTCAGCAATAAAAAAGAAAGACCCTTGTTTTGGGTGAATTAAATTACTGTTTTTACCAATCCAACCCAAGCCACTCTTTTTAGCCCATACTTTATCCATTACTGGAGCAGAGTCAACAAAAATTCTTCCTCCTACCTCACCAATTTCATTTTGAATAAATAGATACAAATCCTTTAATTTATCTTTTATTACGAAATGATAATCTTCGCCGTATGCATATTTTGAAAGTTTAATTTCAGAAGTTGAATCTTGAATGGTGGTTGGATAATAATTCAGTAATAAAGAAACAACAGATTTAGCATCGTCAACTAATAAACGTGGGTCTAATCGTTTATCAAAATGATTATTCATATAATCCATTTTCCCATTATAAGAATTTTTTAACCATGATTCTAATCGAAAAGCTTCCTCTTTCAAAAAATCTGCTTTTGATACGCCACAAAAGAAAAAGCCAAGTTCTTTGGCTTTCTGTTTAATCAATCTTGTATGTCGATCAATGTTATGTTGCATGATTTAATCTTCAAATAAACCACCTTGTGTAAATCCAAGCGGTTTACCTAAATGTTTAAATGCTTTTTCTGTCGCTTTTCTACCTCTCGAAGTTCGTGTTAAAAAACCTTCTTGAATTAAAAATGGCTCATAAACTTCTTCCAATGTTCCCGCATTTTCACCGATTGCAGTTGCTATAGTAGATAAACCAACTGGACCACCATTGAATTTATGAATAATAGCTCCTAAAATACGATTATCCATTTCATCTAATCCATTTTGATCAACATTCAGTGCTTTTAAACCGTAATTTGTGATGTCTAATGTAATTGTTCCATCTCCTTTAATTTGGGCAAAATCACGAATTCTTCTCAATAATGCATTTGCTATACGTGGCGTACCACGACTTCTACTCGCGATTTGATAAGCAGCTAATTCATCAATTTTAATATTTAACAAACCTGCTGACCTCTCAACTATCGAAGTTAATACCTCAGAATTATAATATTCTAAACGTGAATTTATACCAAAACGTGCTCTTAAAGGTGAAGTTAACAAGCCCGATCGAGTGGTAGCTCCAATGAGCGTAAAAGGATTTAAGGTAATTTGAACTGTACGAGCATTTGCACCAGTATCTAGCAAAATATCGATTACATAATCTTCCATTGCAGAATATAAATATTCCTCGACAACAGGGCTCAAGCGGTGAATCTCATCAATAAATAACACATCACCGGTTTGAAGATTGGTCAATAAACCAGCTAAATCGCCAGCTTTATCTAAAACGGGGCCACTTGTAACTTTAAAACCAACACCCAATTCATTCGCTATAATATTTGCCAAAGTAGTTTTACCCAATCCTGGAGGTCCGTGCAAGAGTACATGATCAAGTGGTTCATCTCTTAACTTTGCAGCTTTTACAAAAATATCCAGATTATCAACAACTGATTGCTGACCTGCAAAATCTGATAATAACTTAGGTCTTAATACCTTGTCATAATCATTTTCATTATTAACTTCTGCCTCTTCTCTATAATCGAATGATTCTTCCAATTGAAATATTTTTATCAAAAATACAAAAGCCTCTCCAATTGGAGAGGCTTTCGCTTATATTTTTTATTTTCTAATGTTCTTCTTCGCCTTCAGCTAAAGGAACAGTTTGAGGAATATAATCTTCTGATGCTCCTGGTTTAGAGTAATCATAAGGCCATCTGTGAACAGTTGGTAATTCTCCTGGCCAGTTACCATGAACATGTTCTACTGGAGTTGTCCACTCTAATGAGTTTCCTTTCCAAGGATTTTGAACTGCTTTAGGTCCTCTAAAAATACTATAAAAGAAATTGAATAAGAATAAGCCTTGTCCAATCGCTGCAATAATCGCAAAAATTGTAATAATTACATTTAAATCTAACATCATATCACCTGTTGGAGAATCAAATTCACCATACACAGAATAATCGTAATAACGTCTTGGCGCACCAGCTAACCCAACAAAGTGCATTGGAAAGAAAACACCATAAGCACCAACAATCGTAATCCAGAAATGTGCATATCCTAAACGAAGATTCATCATTCTACCATACATTTTAGGGAACCAGTGATAAACACCAGCAAACATTCCAAAAACAGCAGACATACCCATTACAATATGGAAGTGAGCAACAACGAAATAAGTATCGTGAACATTAATATCTAATGCTGAATCCGCCAAGATGATTCCTGTAACACCACCTGTGATGAAAGTAGAAACTAAACCTACAGCAAACATCATTCCTGGTGTAAGTACAATAGAACCTTTCCATAAAGTAGTTAAATAATTAAATACTTTTACCGCTGAAGGAATCGCGATAAGCAAAGTTGTAAATACGAATACTGAACCTAAGAAAGGATTCATACCCGTAACAAACATGTGATGTCCCCAAACGATAAAGGAAAGAAATCCAATTGCTAAAATAGAACCAATCATTGCTCTATAACCAAAAATAGGTTTTCTAGAATTGGTTGAAATAATTTCAGAAGACAAACCTAAAGCAGGTAATAATACGATATAAACCTCTGGATGTCCTAAGAACCAAAATAAATGTTGATATAAAATTGGAGAACCCCCGTGATTTGCTAACATTTCACCACCAACAATAATATCTGATAAATAGAAACTAGTTCCCATTAATCTATCCATCATTAACAATAATACTGCTGAGAATAATACTGGAAAAGATAAAACTCCTAAAATTGCTGTTACAAAAAATGCCCAAATTGTTAACGGCATTCTTGTCATACTCATTCCTTTAGTTCTTAAATTTAATACTGTAACAATATAATTCAAAGAACCCATTAATGAAGAAACAACGAACAACGTCATCGAAACTAACCACAATGTCATACCTAAACCTGAACCACTTACAGCTTGAGGTAAAACAGATAATGGAGGGTAAATTGTCCATCCTGCCATTGCTGGTCCAGACTCAACGAACATTGAAACCAACATGATAATTGAAGAAATAAAGAAGAACCAATAAGACAACATGTTTAAGAAACCTGATGCCATGTCTCTTGCTCCAATTTGCAATGGAATTAACAAATTAGAAAACGTTCCTGATAGACCTCCTGTTAATAAGAAGAATACCATGATTGTACCATGAATTGTTACCAAACCTAAGTACATATCTTCTTTTAAAATTCCACCTGGAGCCCAAGTTTCTCCTAAAAAGAAAGATAAAAAATCTGAACTTTCACCTGGCCAAGCTAATTGGATACGGAATAAAATAGACAATAACATTGCTACAATACCCATAAATACAGCAGTTAATAAAAACTGCTTACCAATCATCTTATGATCTTGGCTAAAGATATATTTTGAAATAAAACTTTCCTCATGGTGACCATGTGCATCATGATGACCGTGTGAATCGTGACTTCCATGTGCTACGTGCGCTGCTGCCGACATCTGTATATCTGTTTTAAATTAGAAATTTCAATTATTAAACTGCAGGTACTGCTGTTGAATCAGTAACTGGTGTTACAGGAGCAGCTACTGGTGCTGCAACTGGAAAGTATTTATGTTTGAATGTGCTAGTAGCCATTTTACTATTCATCCAAGCGTTGTATTCATTTTTAGGTAACACAACTACTATCATTTTCATTTTATAATGCGCTCCACCACAAATTTTATTACATAATAAAACGTAATTAAATTTATCGTTTTGCTTCAATTCACGCATTTTTTCAGTTGTAATATCAGGCGTAAATTTGAAACGAGTAGTCATTCCTGGCACTGTATTCATTTGCACTCTAAAATGAGGAAAATGAGCTGAATGGATAACATCTTTTGCACGGAAATTTAATTCGTACTCTTGATTTTCACATAAATACAAAGTATCTTTTTGAATGATGTCATCCCAAGCTGCTGCATCAACAGATTTATTATGACGCGCTTTCATTTGATATAATAAACGAATCAAACGTTCTTTTCTATCTAAATCAACAACCATTTTTTCTCTATCTTCAGGAACTAACATGATTTTTTTATCATTCAATTTAGCTTCCAAAGCTTTTATTCCAGATAAACCATCCTCCATCTCAAAAATTGCTGAATCAATTGTATTGGATGTTAACAATGCCAATTCATTATTCGCAGTTGTTAATTTATAATCAAAATGACCCAATTTATTATCTTCTCCTGAGTATCTCGCAGTCCAATCAAATTGTTTTGAAAATAACTCAATAACTTTTGCTTCTGAATTTGCTTTATCTGTAACATTATTCCATGTTTTCAATCCTAAAATAATAATCACAGCTAAAACAGAAGCTGGAACAACAGTCCAAAGCATCTCTAACTTGTTATTATGTGGATAGTAGAAAGCAGGAACACCTGGTTTACGAGTGTATTTGTATGTAAACACAAATAATAAAGTATTCGTTAAAAAGAATACAATTGTAATAATGACAAAGTTAATATCTAACAACCAATCCAATTCACGACCATGAACTGTAGCTGCAACACCTCTTCCTGTCCAACCGTAATTCAACATTAAATAAATAAATCCAATGTAAAAGAATGCCATGAAACCAAGCATCAATCTACCATTCAAACGATTGTCTTTGCTATCAACTTCGTTTTCTCCTTTGTTTCTTAATTTAGAAGATAATTCATATACTCTAACTAATTGTGCTAAAGCAACTACTCCTAAAACGATAACAATTATTGCAATTAATTTGCCCATCTTTTTTTATTTGACTGTTATAAAAAAATTATTAAACCTCGTGGTGAATACTTTCGTCCAAGAACGGGTGATTTACCGGTGTTAAAGGTGCTTTCGTAAGATTATTCAATATTGTACGAATAAAAAATCCTGCAACCAATAACGCCATCCCTATTTCCAAAAAGCCAAGTCTTGCTTGTTCTCCCATTGAACCTGCTGATATCATAATGTAAACATCAAACCAGTGACCAATGATAATTATTACACCTACAAAAGTTAAGACTCCTGCATGTCTTTTTGCATCTCTTGACATTAATAATATCATTGGGAAAACAAAATTAATTAAGAACATACCGAAATACATTACTTTGAAATGGTCAATTCTTGTCATATAATAAACAACCTCTTCACCTATGTTAGCATACCATATTAACATGAACTGAGAAAACCACAAATAAGACCATAAAAACGAAATTGCAAAAGTCCATTTCCCTAAATCATGGATATGATTTTCATTAACTTTTGGCAAATAACCTTGTTTTTTAAGATATAAAGTTAACAATACTAAAACAGTCATTGTAGAACACCACATTCCTGCGAAAGTGTACCAACCGAATAACGTTGAAAACCAATGTACGTCGATTGACATAATCCAATCCCAAGATGAAGACGAGCTAAATACAGCAAAAAATACTAAAAACACAGCTGCTTTTTTGTAATTTTTAAAGTGAATTTCAGTTCCTCCAACTTTATCTTCTTCCAAAGAACGATTTCTAAATCCTCTCCAGAATAACATGTAAACTGTAAAATAAACTGCTGTTCTAATCCAGAAAAACATTGGACTTAAATATGCAGATTTATGATCAATAATTTCATCGTAATGGTGATTTCCTACCGTTGTATAAGCTTTATCCATCCATAAATAAATATGAGCACCATCAAGAAAAGTTATCACTAATAAGACTGTTCCTAATAAACCCATTCCATAAGGTAAAAAGCCTGCAACACCTTCAATCACTCTTTTTACAGAGGCATACCAACCTGTTTCAGTTGCATATTGAAGTGCTAAGAAAAACAATGCTCCTAATCCAATTGCAAAGAAAAAGAAACCATTAATTAAACCATTTGCCATAATTCGTTGAACTAAATTATGCTCTCCAATATTAGAAATTATTCCAATTGCTGTAAACAATACGCCCACAATCATTAAGATTAATGTCAGACGATTTGCTTTATTTGATACTTTGAATTCCATCTTCTATTATTTTCAAATTTATTATTAAGGTTTTACTGGAACTTTTGTTCAATCAATACTAGCAGGAACAGCTACTGCTCCATTAGCGTCAAATTTACCATATTCAGCATTTTGGAATTTTTTCACATAGTGAACTAAAGTCCAAATTTCTTTTTTATTCAAAATTGAAGAATGAGAACCCATTGCTCCTTTTCCATAATAGATGGAATAAAACATTTGTCCCTCAGTAATCGTCAAATTTTTATAATTTGGAACACCAGCATAAGCACCGCTAGCTACCATTGGACCATTTCCATCACCTGCATCACCATGACAATGCGCACAATTTGACGCAAATAAAGTTTTACCAGCTTTGAATATTTCTTCAGAATTTGTAGCAGTTAACTTAAAAGGATTCACATCAACTGCAGATGCAAGATATTCATCATTAGCTGATAAATCTACACCATACATTCCATGTGTTTCACGGAAAGGCAACATTGCTTTTCGATGATATGGTAGCATCATCATAACTTTTGATGAATCTGTTCCATAATAAGGAATTGTATAACTTGGAGGAGTAAAAGCTGATAATTTCATTTTCACTGCTTTATTTTCTCTTCCTCTAATTTCACCATAGTCAACGTATGGTTCAATAGCTGGTGAACGATACATATCAGGCATAAATTCTAAACCTGAGCTATCAGCATCAGCAGTACATGATCCTAAAATCAATGTAGAAGCTGCAACTATTGTTAAACTTGCTATTGCCGTAAATTTTAATTTCATCTGTCTCTATCAGTTTACTTTGTCAGACACAACATCTTTCGATGCCTATGGCAAATTAATAAATTTCTTTTTGATCTATTTCTATTATTCCTGTTTGTTTCAACATTGAATTCAATTCGTCTTCAGTAAACTGAGTGTTTTCTGAAAGTCTTAATTCAATTACAAATTTATCATCCGTTGTTCTTGGATCAGGATTTTGAGCGGGCATACCCGGTAATGTTTTATTTCTTAACAAATAAGTAATTGCCATACCGTGAGCTGCACATAATACTGTAAACTCAAATGTTACAGGAATAAATGCTAAAATATTATCCAAATACGTTTCATTTGGTTTACCACCTACATTCATTGGCCAGTCAGTAATCATCATAAAACGCATCCCTAAGGTAGCTAACAATGTTCCTGTAATACCATATAAAAAGGCCATAATACCTAAACGAGTATTTTTAATTCCAATAATCGGATCTATTCCATGTATTGGAAATGGTGAAAAAACCTCTGAGACTTTCACTCCTTTAGCGACCAATAACTTTGCACCATCTTTTAGTACATCGTCATCGTCATACATTGCATAAATAACTTTCTCTGCCATGTTTCCGTTTATTGAATGTTTGAATTAGAATTATCTTCATGAGCATCGTGACTGTGAGCATCATTAGCATGGTGACCATGTCCGTGATCTGGTGCATTTTTATAAGATTCACCTGAAGATTTTAATATTGTTTTAACTTCATTTAAAGCTAATACGGGAAAGAATCTTGCAAATAATAAGAAGAATACAAAAAACAATCCTATTGTTCCGATGTAAACACCTAAATCAATATGACTTGGGAAATGCATACTCCAAGCTGCAGGTAAATAATCTCTATGAATCGAAGTTACAATAATTACATAACGTTCAAACCACATACCTATATTTACTACAATCGAAATAACGAAAGTAAATAATAAACTTCTTCTTAATTTTCTAATCCACATTAATTGTGGAGAGATTACGTTACAAGTCATCATTGACCAATAAGCCCACCAGTATGGTCCTGTCGCTCTATTAATAAAAGCATATTGTTCATACTCAACACCTGAATACCAAGAAACAAATAACTCTGTTAAATAAGCAACACCCACAATAGAACCTGTAACCATAATTACAATATTCATGTATTCTACGTGTCGTGTATGAATGTATGCCTCCAAACGCATTGCTTTACGCATTACCAACATCAAGGTTTGTACCATTGCAAATCCTGAAAATACAGCACCTGCCACAAAGTATGGAGGGAAAATTGTTGTATGCCATCCCGGTATTACTGATGTAGCAAAATCGAAAGATACAATTGAGTGAACTGAGAATACAAGAGGAGTAGCTAAACCAGCTAATACCAATGAAACTAATTCAAAACGATTCCAATGTTTTGCTCTACCTGACCAACCAAATGCCAACAAAGTGTACATTTTTTTAGGAACTGGCCTTTTCGCTCTATCTCGTATTGTTGCAAAATCAGGTATTAAGCCAATATACCAGAAAATCAAACCAACAGATAAATACGTTGATATTGCAAAAACGTCCCAAAGTAAAGGTGAATTAAAATTTACCCATAAAGATCCAAAATGATTTGGTAATGGCATTGTCCAATAAGCCATCCAAATACGTCCCATGTGAATCATCGGGAAAGTTCCTGCCATAAATACAGCGAAAATCGTCATCGCCTCAGCTGAACGGTTAATCGCCATTCTCCATTTTTGACGGAACAATAACAATACTGCGGAAATTAACGTACCAGCGTGTCCGATACCTACCCACCATACGAAGTTCGTGATATCCCACGCCCATCCAATAGTTTTGTTTAATCCCCAAACACCTATTCCGGTGCCTAATAAGTATAGAATACATCCTACTCCATACAATCCAATGATTAAGGCTATACCAAATAGTATATACCACATTCTTGGTGCTTTGTCCTCAATTGGACGACAAACATCTTCAGTTATGTCGTGATAGGTCTTATGACCTAGTATGAGGGGTTCTCGAATTGCAGCTTCTTTATGCATGACAATTATATTAGTTCAAATTAATGATGACTCTTTTTTTCTCCGTGACAAGCGTGCGCTGATTCCTCATGAGTTTCTTCTTCCTCTTGCTCTGCAGCTAACACGTCATTTTTCTCGTTTCTTACTTTCACTTTGTACCAGATGTTTGGCTTCACTCCAACTTCCTCTAAAGCTTGATATGCTCTATCGTCTTCTGAGCTCTTACGAACTATTGAGTTAACATCATTCCAGTCTCCAACAGTAATTGCATTTGTAGGACATGCATCCGAACATGCAGTTGTTACATCTCCATCAATAACTGGACGTCCTTCTTTTTTAGCATCTAGTTTTCCAGCTTGGATTCTTTGTACACAGAAAGAACATTTTTCCATAACACCTCGTGTTCTTACTGTAACATCTGGATTTAACACCATACGTCCTAAATCATCTTGTGATGGATTTATCTCCGTGAATTTTTTATACGAAGGGTAATTAAACCAATTGAATCGACGTACTTTGTATGCACAGTTGTTTGCACAATATCTTGTACCAATACATCTGTTATATGCCATTTGATTCAATCCTTCATTACTATGATTTGTAGCAGCTACTGGACAAACTGTTTCACAAGAAGCGTGGTTACAGTGTTGACACATCATTGGCATGTGAACAACTTTCGGATTTAAAGCAGGAATTTCAGCTTTACCAAAATCAATGTCATCAGATTTACGAGTTCCCGGTACAATTTCTTCATCTGAAGCGAAGTATCGATCAATTCTAATCCAATGCATTTCACGACCTCTTCTTACTTCGTCTTTCCCAACAACTGGCACATTGTTTTCAGCTTGACAAGCAATCATACATGTACCGCAACCGATACAAGATGATAAGTCAATTGCCATACCCCAACGATGACCGATATTCTCTACAGGATGAGCATCCCATAAATCAGCCTCAGCCATATCAATTTTTTCATGTTTACCGTTTTTCAATACGGTTAACGTATGTTTTGGATTGTATGCTGTTCTATTTTTTGAAGTATAAATATCTAAAGTAGTTTCACGAACAATAGAGTTTCGTGCCATTACTGTATGATGAATCTGTGTTGCAGCAATTAAATACATTCCTGCTTCTTTTGTTACAGAAGCAGAAGCTTCATAAGCGAAAGATCCATTTACTTTTTGAACAAATTGATAAACATTTTGACCAATAGAAACTTTTTTCCCATTTTCCATTGTGTAGCCACCATACTCTTGAGTTGTGTATGCAGCTTTACCTATTGCTTCTCCATTTGCTCCACGACCATAACCTAAAGCGATACCTACTGTACCTGGTGCTTGTCCTGGAGATGGATATACTGGTAAAACAACTTCGTTTGAACCAACTTTAACTTTCGCTAAGTTTAAGCCATTTTCTTGATCAAAAGTAGTCGCATAACCTTTCATCTCCGAAGGATTCATCGTTATGTAATTATCCCAAGTTACTTTTGAAATTGGATCTGGCATCTCTTGTAACCATGGGTTATTCGCTTGATTACCTGTTCCAATTCCTGCTTTTTGGTATAAAACAACTTCTACTCCATTCCCTTTTGTCAATTGACTTCCCAATCCACTTAATGAAGCTTCATTAAAAGTTGGTGCAGTTGCAATTGGCGCAGGCATTTCAACACAACTGTTGTGAATAGCCATGCTCCAATATGTATGGAATGCTGTATATTTTGATTGCATTGGGAAACCATATTTTTCCCACAATTTTTGAATTTCGTTGTAAACAACTTTTGAGTCTTTACCGCCACGTTTTGCTAAACCTGCCCAAACCAATATAGATTCTGTAGCAGAAGCCGTATCAAATAATGGACGAATTGTTGGTTGTGCAATTGCGTAATGATTCATTTTTGGACTGAAATCATTCCATGATTCTAAAGCATGGTGATCCGGAGCAATCATTTTACAAACAGTTGCTGTTTCATCAGCATGAGAACTAATTGCAACTGTTAAATTAACTTTTGATAATGCTTCTCCAAATTGCTTTCCATTAGGCAAAGTATAAACTGGATTTGTTCCTAAGAAAATTATCGCTTGAGGACCTTTACCAGCAACAACATCACTGACTAATTTATTCATTTTGTCATCATCTGACTTGAATAAATTAACAGGATTATTTACATTGATTGTCGTTGTATAGGCACCAATTACACTGTTCAATTTATTTACTAAAATTTGAATCGCTTTATTGTTTGAACCTGCAACAACTAAAGATTCTTGTTTAGATGCTTTTAAAGCTTTTATTGCTTCATCTGCAATTTTCTTAACATCTGCTTTTAATTCAGTAGAAACACTTGTACCAACACCAAAACCTTTTAAGATATATGCCAATACATTTGCTTGTTCTGAAGGTTTAATCATTCCTCTGTAATCTGCATTTGATCCAGTAACAGACATGATTGATTCAAATTGAAAATGTTTAGACATCCATTTATTATCTGGATTTCTAGTCATTCCATATTGAGAAGTATATTCTGTAGCTAACAACCAAGTTGACAAGAAATCTGCACCAACAGAAACAATTGTTTTAGCTTTTGAGAAATCGTAATCAGGAATAATTGCTGTACCAAAAGAAGCTAAATTTGCTTGGCGAATTCCAGCATAAGAAACAGCATCGTACTGAATATGTTCAAATGGCCCTCCTACTTCTGTGTTTCCTAATGAAGTAGCCAAAGCTTTAATAGCCTCACCAGTTGTTGGACTGATAATCGTATTTGAAACTAAAACTACTTTACCATTTTTAGCTTTAATTGTTGCTAATTCTTTGGCAATCGATTTATCAGTTGCTTCCCAAGAACTTTTTGTTCCCTTTGATGTAGGATATTGTAATCTTTCTCCTTCATATAAACCTAAAACAGATGCAACAATTTGAGGATTTGTAGCGCCTTTTGTAATACCAAAGTCTTTGTTCCCTTTGATATAAATCGGCCTACCCTCTCTTGTTTTTACTAAAATGCTAGCATAAGAGTTTCCATCATAGTAAGTAGAAGCATACCATGTTGGCATCCCTGGAGTAACATTCTCAGGTTTGATTACATAAGGTATTGCTTTTGTTACCGGTGCTTCACAAGCAGCTACTGTTGCAGCAGCCACACTGAAACCTAAAAATTTAAGAAAATCACGTCTAGCTGTTGAAGTTTCACTCAACTTCTCGTCGCCTAGAAATTCCTCCACAGATACTTGCTGAGGAAATTCTTGATCTCTATTTTGAAGGAAAGCAGGAGTTTCATTCAACTCATCGATTCCTTTCCAATATTTTCTTGTCGTTCCCATATAACTTATTTCGACTTCTTCGATTCGTTTATTAATAGTGACATTTAGCGCACTCCCAACCACCTAATTCTTTCACAGTAACCTTACCATCTTCAAGGTATTTACCATATAGAGATTTACCATGTTTCAAAAGGCGTTTGTGAATTTCATTATAGTAACCATCATTTTTAGTATCGATAGAACCTGTAGAAATTTCTTTTTCTGCATGACATTCGATACACCAACCCATAGTTAAAGTAGGTTTTGTAAGAACAATGTTTCCTTCAATTTTGTTCAATTCTTGAATTGGCCAAACTTTTTGAGTTTCCACTTGTTTGGTCATATCACCGTGACATTGTTTACAATCCAATCCGCCAACTACAACGTGCTGAGAGTGATTAAAGTAAACATGATCTGGTAAAACGTGAACTTTATTCCAAACAATAGGTTTTGTTTTTCCCGTGTATTTACCAGCTCCTTCTGGAATGTAACCAGCAGCTTCGTAAATTTTAGCAATTTGTTCTTGTTGCTCTGGTGTTCTACCATTCACTTGTTTATGACAGTTCATACAAACATTCACTGAAGGAATTCCAGCTGTTCTTGATTCTGTTACTGTATTGTGACAGTATTTACAATCAATTTTGTTAGTACCAGCATGCACAGCGTGAGGGAATTGTATTGGTTGTGAAGGATGATATTCCTCAACAACACCTATACTATACAAACCTAAGAATGAAGAAACGATTAATGCGATTACAACTACTAATGAAGTCAAACCAACATATTTACGATTTTTCCATGCCCAAGTTTTAAACTCTTGAGTATAAGTTCCATTATCTGCATCACCAACTGAATCTGCCATTGCGCTTTTCAACTGGCGACGAACACCACTTACTGCACCAATAACTACGGCGAAAATCACTCCTAAAATGATCCAAACCCATCCATTTGATGATTCTTCTTCAACAGCTGTTGTGGTTGGACTTGCCGCACCTTCAGCACCACCTTCTGCGGCTGCGGCTGGATCTGGTTGCGCATCAACCCAATCTAAAATAGCATCAATATCCTCCTTTTTCAATTCTGGAAATTGTTGCATCGCTGCTCCTGAATAAGTTGTTACAGTCTGAGCATAAGGATCAGAAGCTGCAGCAGCTTGCCAGTTATTTACCCATTGGTAAATTGAACCATCTTTTGCGCCACCATCAGCCCACTTTGTACGTACCTGAAACAATTTTGGTCCAGTTCCATCTTTATGAGTCTGGTGACAACTTGCACATTTTGCTTTGAAAAGTGCATCACCTTGAGCATTTGCATGAAAAGTTCCAGCAATAAACACTGCTGAAATCGTTCCTAAACACCACTTGCTAAAGTTTCTAAACATCTGACTACTAGATATTCTCATTTAAAAAACTATTAATCCACTGTCAAAAAAACACTTTTTGACGTCAGCAAATTTATAAGATTCGATGCATTTCATGACAGTTTTATGACAATTTTATTCGCTTTTTTATTAATTTAAATTGATTCTAAATAAGGGTTTATTAACATTTTTTGTTTCATTGTTGATTAACACTCGTTTATAGCCAAAAAGTGACTTTTAACATTTTTTAATATTTGGAATCTTCAAATAATAATTTTGAAAAAAAGAAAAATTCACTTTCGAATGTTTCAAATGAAAGAAATCAAACAGAGAAGTTTCTTTGAATTTTAAGAAAAAATGCCATTTAAATATTAAATAAAACCATTTAGCAAAATATTTTTTATTGTTTGATTTTATTTTAGAAATTGAGCAAAAATTATTCAATACAAATGGAAAAAATTGTTGATTCGATATATAAACTTATTCAAATAGCTAGTGGTGATGACATCGCTAACATTGTACTTTCAATTTCTGATGAAGCTAAAATAGCATTTTTTAATATTTTAGAAGAAGAAAAACAACCGAAAGGTGCAATCCTTAATTTACCAGGAAAAAGTACAAAAAATGTATATTTTATTTATGAAGGATTGCTTATTTCAACAATGCAAGTGGAAGGGAAAGAAATTGGAATGGGATTTTTTGCAGAAGGAGGAATTGGAGGTGATTTAATTAGTTTTTTATCGCAGCGAAAATCCGAACGAACTGTGAAAGTATTAGAAAATGCTCATCTCTTTAAAATTAACTTCGATGAATTGGAAAATCTTTACAAAATCTATCCAGAAATTCAACAAATTGGTCGGTTACTATACAATTATGTGTTTATAATTTTACAAGAAAGAATTGAAGGTCTTGTACTCGAATCAGCAAACATGAGGTATGAATCTTTCAAAAATAAATTCCCTACAATTCACCATCGTTTACCTCTAAACTTTACCTCTTCTTTTTTAGGTATTACACAAGAAACGTTAAGTCGTATTCGAAATAAAAATTGATATTGCGATTTTGATAAATGTCAAGTTATTTTGAAATTTCAATATATAGATTTGCTTTACCAAAATAATAAAACTATGAAACAAAAATCTACACTTACATTCTTATGTATTCTAAATTGTTTAATCACTTTTTCTCAATGGAGTAACTACAGTTTCCAATTTGGAGGGACAAATCGACAATACCGCGTTTATGTCCCTTCAATCTACAACGTAAACAATCCGGCATCTTTAGTCTTAACCTTACATGGAATGGGAGACAATATGACTAATTTTAGTTCAATCGGAATGAATTTAGTTGCTGATACAGCAAATATCATTGTTGTTGTTCCTCAAGCATTAAGTGATCAATACGCAGGTACAACTTGGAATTCTGGTGCAGGAACTATGGGTTATTTCCCAAATGCTTCTGTAAATGACATTGGATTTATCAATGCCTTAATTGATACGATTCAAGCCAATTACTCAATTAATGCACAAAGAGTTTACAGTTGTGGTTTCTCAATGGGTGGATTTATGACGCAGCGATTAGGTTGTGAGTTAACCAATCGATTTACCGCGATAGCCTCAGTTTCAGGAACTATTGGGATTGGGATTACAAATTGCACCCCTTCTAAAGCTTTGCCTGTAGCACATTTTCATGGAACGGCAGATCAAACGGTGCCATATTCTGGCAATACTTATGGAAATGATGTTGATTCATTAATTAATCTATGGATTACCCGAGACAATTGTACATTAACACCCACACTAAATACGTTTCCAGATATTGCTAGTGATGGTTATACAATTGACCATTATATATATCCAAATGGAATCCAAGGAACAGAAGTGGAATTATTTAAAGTTAACGGTGCGGATCATGTATGGTTAACAACTGGAAATGATATTGATTATACAATCGAAATATGGAAATTCTTTAATAAACATCAAACGATGACAACAGTGGGAATTAATGAATTATCAAAGAATGAAACAATTGAAATTTTCCCAAATCCTGTAAGCGAATCATTTACTGTAAAAACAACAAATTCTGAAATTCAAACATTTGAGATTATTACAATCAATGGTCAAAAAATTGTAAGTGGTAACTTTCAATTTGAAAAAACAATTGAAACCAGTAATTTATCAAAAGGTATATACATTTTTAAATCAATTGATGAAAAAGGAAATATAAGCAAACAAAAATTTACAATTATCTAGAATCCTGAGAAATTATTTTCACCTGATTGGATTAATAATCCTTGAATTCGATATGCAAATAATTAAAAAAACGATGGAGAATTTTGATATACTTCATCGTTTTTTTGTTTCTTAGATTTCTTACTATCAAAAACGTTTAAAAAAAAGAATCTAAAGCATATAAATTACAGTTCAAAATCGACTAAAAACAAAAAATCACGAATAAATATGAATTTTAAATAGATGAAAATGAAAAATAATTCAAAATAAATAAATTGGACTTAGAAGTGTGTCAATCAAAGCTTTTAATACAATTTTTGACAATTTGCCATTAAATTTATCACTGTTTATGAACACAAAAACAATACAATTCTCTAACTTATTAGATTTCAATGAATATTATGTGTACATTTGTGTAAATTAATTATAATATGAACAAAGGAATTGTAAAATTTTTCAACGATTCAAAAGGATTTGGATTTATTAAAGA
>JACOTM010000082.1 GCA_016178305.1 Flavobacteriia bacterium
GAAAAAAAACTACTTTTAGACCTCTTAAATGGGTTGCTTAAAGCTAAATATCGAAAATTCTACATTGTTGAAAGTTCTCAACGGTGGAAAATCGGCAAATCCAAAAAGTTGTAAACGCTTATACCGTTTCGGTTACAACGGCATGGAAAAAGACCCCGAAATTAAAGGAGAAGGTAACAGCTACACCACCGAGTTTAGGCAGTATGACCCGAGGTTGGGGAGATGGTTAAGTTGTGACCCAAAAAGACATTGGTTTCCTTCAATGAGTGCTTATTGTTTTGCTTCCAATTCTCCTATTGCAGGAAAGGATGATAACGGACTATATACAATATTTGTTAATGGGTATATATATGGTGGACCAAACTATATTACCCCAGGAGGGAATATCCATATAGATGATATTGTACCAGGAAGACCTTATTGGCTTAAAAAATGTTATTTTAAAGGTGATAATGAAGAAGAATTTATTGATGCAGCTCATTCATATTTTGGTGATGGAATTGGGAAATATGTAAATGGAACAGGATCTTGGATGGGATCAACTGCTAGTGGAAGACAAAAATTGGGCAGAGAACAAGCAGAAGAAATTGCGCAAGAGGTAATTGCAGAAATTTTAAAATTGAATAATGACTGCAATCCAGATGGTACTCTTAATACGTCAAATGATGTCACAGAATTGAATTTTGCTACTCATAGTATGGGTGCTGCTTATGCTGAAGGATTAATAGAGGTTTTCATGGAACATAAAGTATTATCTGATTTAATGAAAAAAGGCGAAATTGTACATTTGTCAGCTTGTGATGCTGATAAAATAGTTATTTCTGAAAACAGTAAATGCTTACAAAGAACACAAATTAATATTCGTGGTGACAGGACTTTATTTTATGCAGATAATAACTCGACTACAGATGGCTATCAGATACCAGGAATAAAAAGATTTATTATAATAAATCCAAGTGAATATATTATGCATCCTAATTATGATGCTAAAAAGAACGGATACTACGATTATCATAACGATACAAAATCAACAAAATGGCCTTGGCTTTTTTTAGAGCAATATAATAAAGGAATAAAATCTAATCCTTCATTAAATGGAAAGGGAGTTATAATGGGTACTGAAGATTTACAATATGAAGATACTTTGCCGGCAGGTAATGAACAGTCAAATACATCAAATAAAGGATAATAATGAAATTAATAACAATGATAATAGTATTAACATTATTCCTAAATTGCATAGGAGATGGTATGACTGATGGACAAAGAAAATGGTATGCTAGTTTAAAGCCAAATCAACCAACAGTAAAAGAATTAAAATTTGCAGATTCTTTAAAAACATTAAAATATTCCAAAATAAAATATACAATTCCTGTTAGAGGACAAATGGCTTATGGGTTTTCTAGTTATTACATTTCTCTTGAATGCCCATATTTAATGACATTTTATAATAAAGATAGCATTAAAAAAGTAAATTTACAGATTGCCACTGAATTATATTCGAAAGTAATCGCAGATTCTATCTTGTATGACATATTAGATGTCAATGTTATTTTCCATTTAAAAAGTAAAGATTTACAAAGTAAAAATATTGAATTACGGAAACAATATCGAAAAAAAATATTAGAACAATATTCAGGTTTTAAAATTATTCAAGTAGATGATACAACTTACCAGCGAGTAAAATTGAAATAAATAACAACTTTCTCAGCCCATCATGGAGATTCCGGTGTCATTGACCAGGTTATTCCGGTTTCGAGTGACCACCCTATTCCGGTGAAGTTTGACCAGGTTATTCCGGTTTTTATTTAATTTTGAATCAGTTTGTTAAGTTTAAAATTTTATGATTTAGAAGAAGA
>JACOTM010000083.1 GCA_016178305.1 Flavobacteriia bacterium
CAATAAAATTGAAAAAAAGGACTTTCAATAGACGAATTTAAAGTTGTATAAAAAATTCACATTAAAAAAATACATTTGAAATTAAAATTCATACACTTAAATCAATACATCAAAACAAATTGTGTTGAAATAAGATTTTTTTTTAACTTTGAAAAATTGAAAATGTTTATTAAGATAAATATACGCTATGAATAAAATTTTTACTTGCTTATTAGTAACCTCTCTCTCAGTGCTTTCGATGAAATCATTTGCACAAGAAGAAAAACATTTCAATTGTGGTTTAGGTCATCAATTGAAAGAACTTTACAAACAAAATCCTGAATTAGAAAAGAAAATTGAGGCTGAATCTGAAAAAGCTCGTTTAAGAGGATTAGAAAAAGATGGTGCTGATGATTCTACAGTTTACATCATTCCAATTGTTTTTCACGTATTACATTACAATGGAAGTGAAGACATTTCTGATGCACAAGTTATTGATCAAGTTGCAATATTAAACAGGGATTATAGATTATTAAACGCAGATACTGTAGATATTACACCTGCTTTTGACACATTAAAATCAGATGTTAAAATTGAATTCAGATTAGCGACTAAAGATCCTTGGGGAAATTGTACAAATGGTATTGAACATATTTACACGCATTTAGCAAACAATGGTGATGATGATTCGAAAATGAATCAATGGGATAGATCACGTTATTTAAATGTTTGGGTAACTAATACGATTGGTGAAGCAGGTGTTGCTGGTTATGCTTTTTACCCTTCAGCTGTAGATTTAGAACGATTTTATGCTGATGGAATCATCATTTTAAATGACTATATCGGTAGTATTGGAACGAGTTCAGTCTTTACTTCCAGAGCCTTAACTCACGAAATAGGACATTGGATGAATTTGGCTCATACTTGGGGCAATACAAATGATCCAACTGTAGCTTGTGGTGACGATGGTGTTGCAGATACTCCTGAAACTAAAGGTCATAACAACTGTACAAATGTTAATGACGATTATTGTAATCCAGGAATCATTGAAAATGTTCAAAATTACATGGAATATTCTTATTGCTCTAGAATGTTTACAATCGATCAAGTTTCAAGAATGAGAAATGCGATTACAGATCCAACAGCAAATAGATCAAATTTAATTACAGCATCTAACCATATTGCTACTGGAATCGATTTAACAACACCTCCAACTTGTACACCTGTTGCTTACTTTAAATCAGATAAAAAAATGGTTTGTCAAGGATCTTCTGTTTTATTTACAGATAAATCTTGGCAAGCAACAGTAACAAATAGAACTTGGACTTTTGAAGACGGAACGCCTGCAACTTCAACTTCAGCTACTCAATCAGTTACATACAATACTCCTGGTTTCAAAAAAGTAACATTACAAGTTTCAAATTCGAATGGTTCTGATGAAATAATTGAAGAAAAATACATTTATGTTTCTCCAACTTGGCCAGATTTCACAGGTCCATACACTGATAATTTTGATACATACCAATCTTATTTTATCGTTCAAAATCCAGAACATGATTCTCCTCATTTCTCAAGAATTTCTGGCGTTGGTTACAACAATAGCCAATGTTATAAATTAGATAATTATAAAAATATATCTGAAGCTTTAGATTTTTCAAATGAATGGTTTTATTACAAAAGATTAGGGGGTAGTGTTGATGCTTTGATTTCAAATTCTTATGACTTAAGAAATACTACTAGTACAACTGTTTCATTTAAATATGCTTACGCTACCAATGCTTCAACATCAACTGATATCACAGAGACTGTTAAAATATATGTTTCTAAAGATTGTGGAGCAACTTGGACATTGAAAAAAACATTAACTACAGCTGAATTATTAACAAATGGAAATGCTGCTGGAGTTGAGTTTGTTCCTACAAATCCAAATCAATGGAAAACTTATTCATTCCCTTATTCTACAGGTGTAAATGATTCACAAACAAGATTTAAGATTGAATTTACAGCATCTGATTTTTCAAATAACTTCTATGTAGATGATTTCCAAGTTGATGGTACATTAGGTTTATTCGTAAATGAAGCTAATAATTTAGAATTAAACGTTTACCCTAATCCAACAAAAACAAATCAAGCTATTAATGTTTCTTACCATGCAAATGATAACCCAGTTGAATTTATATTGAGAGATATTCAAGGTAAAGTAATTCATACAGAAACAATTAAAGCTACAAACTCAGATGTAAATCAAGCTTTAAATGTAAATGCAATTTTATCTTCTTCTTGTTATTTCCTTGAAGTTACTTCTGGTAATTTCTCTGTAACAAAGAAAATTATTGTAATGCAATAATATCGCACAAATTATATTTTAAAACCGTGATTTTCGATCACGGTTTTTTTTTGCAATCTAAATCAAAAATTTTTCAAAAACTTTACTTCATTCAAATTTAAAAAATTAGATTATACCATTTTTACTTTGAATTTAACAGTATATTTTAAAGGTATAATGACGATATAGCTTTAATTAAATTGGAATTTTATTCCAATATTATCAAAGGTCAATCGGTATTACTTATAAATACTGAGTTACGATAAAAGCCTGAATAAATGGTGTGCAAGCTATGTCAATAGATTTGGAAAGTAAATAGTTGTTATAGGTCAATTCAAAAAGCCTTCAAAGTATCTATTTGATTTAAATTCTTATGACAGATTCAAATCATTGTGCTAAATCTACGGAAATAGACCTTTCCCTTTCAATTTTAACTAAAAACAGAGTCTGTAACCTTTTGATTTCAAGTGGTTCAAAAACCTTCTTATTAACCTGAGTTCGATTAAAAATCTAATTCTAAATTGGAATAACAAGATCAGGGATAAATGAATTTCATTCTTTTTAGCTCTCAAAACACTACTTCCTATCTAACGATACACAGAAAACTTGAAACCTCTGTTAAACTATCTTATTTGCTTCAAATAAGATCTTTATAAACCTGAATTCGATTTAAAGTTTCCATTCGGATCGCCTATAGATAGTAAGTTACGATTAAAAGACTAGAAAATTCAAAAGTTTAGTAATGTTATCTTGATTCAACTACTTTCGAAAGACTTAATATATAGCGCTAAACATTTGAAAACAAACATCTTTCTTTCATATTTAAATAAAATCTGAGTGTGAAATATTAATCGAAGACAGGTTTAAAGACTTTTAGAACTAATCACGATTGACCTTTAATAATAATGGAAAATTCAAAGTGAAAATAGAATAAATTGAGTTTAAGATTAACCCGGTAAATATCAAAGTGAAATTACAATCGAAAACAAAATTGAAAATGTGCTAAATAACGTTACAAAAAAACTTAGGAATTTCGTAAAAATAAAAATTCACAAAAAATAGAGACCTGAAATAAAGGACAAAAAAAAGCCCGATAAAATCGGGCTTTAAAATTATTAGAATGTCCAAACATCATGTTCGATCGTTCGAATTTCTTCTTTTACTTTTTCTGCTTCAAACAAAGCATCAATTCCAGTTTTATAAGTTTCCATCTTACGATCAAAAACATTACTTTCCTTGTAAATTACACTCGTAAATCTTCGTTTCCAAAATAAATCATCAAAACTCATCCATTGAGCATCATTTTTATCATTATAAACGAAATAATTGTTTAACACAAATCTACAATGTGGAAAATACAACCAGAATAATTCTTTCATCCCTTGTATTTGACCACTTTCATCTGTCTCATAAACAACAGGCGCTATCGCTAAAATACGTACTTCTATAACAGATCTTTCTTTATCAAAAAACCAATCTTCTTTCATACGGTATTGTATAACATCTTTGGTTTTAATCCAAGTTGTATCACGAGGTGGATATTGTTTTTCTTCTATACCATCAACAATGATTACACTATCTTCGTTGTACATATTAGGAATTGCAATTAAAGATTGTGGCCCTAAACTGCCTAAATAATAAAACATTTGGCTTCTAAAAGCACTATCTGTGTAAAAATTCATTCCTGTTTGTGGATCGATAGGATATTTTAATTGATCTCCGTCTTTCACATTAAAATCAGCAAGGTTATATGGTGAAAATACACGAATATCTCCACTCATAATATGCGTTTTTAACACTGTCCACAAACTCCATCTAGAAGAATTTTTCACCCAATTGTTTGCTGCATCGTAATCATCAAATGGAAAATACATTGGATGATTCATTTTTTCGCGCATATCTATCGTTTGCCATACTCTTTTACTCCAAATAACATCAGCTTCTCTTACAAATTCGTAAGGAATCATCCGTTTAGTTGGAATATGTTCTTGAATAACAACACCATCAATAATACCATTTGTTGGTACATTTAGAGGTCCCCCATCAATTTGAGCTGTTAAAGTTCCTGTCCCAAGAACCAAAAGAGCGGTAAAAAATAGACTTTTCATAATTCAAATTTTTATTGTACACTAACTACACAAGCTTGAAAACCTGAAGTTCCCATTCCCTTGTATTTCACTGAAATAGCAATTTTTGAACCTGGTCTAGCTTGTTTTAACAAACTTAATGCTTCTGGACTCAATATAGGTCCTTTTCCTGAAGCTGGTCTTGGCGCACCTGAAACCGTTACCTCCCAAGTATCCACATTAAATTCAGCTTTCAAAGGAATTTCTGGCGGGTATTTTGCAGACAAACGTGTCATAGCAGCTATTGCTGATTTACCAGCACTCATCCCTGTAGCTAAAGATCCTAAATAAACTTGAGGAGAAGGTAATCCAGAAACCCTAAAAGGAAATTTTCCTAATTGAACTGTTTTATTTGCGGCTTTATTTCTACCTGCCACAGAAATAGAACATTCTCTTCCTGCACCAGGAGTACCAATATAGCTACCATTTGCACCTTTTTTCAAAGAGATATTTGTTCCATTTAAAATAGTTTCTTCATAACCTGAAGCTACACCAACAATTAAATTAGGATACCCTCTATAAACAACATTCATGTCTGGTAAAGATACAGTACCTTGAGGTTTCATAACAACTACTTTTAACTCCCAAGGCTCCTTTTTCATTTCCCCTGATTTTTTCTTAATCGAAACAGTACCTTTCAACGTCATTTCTGGACCAGAAGTACCTTTTGCTTTAATCAAACCATAACCATCTTTACTGTTCGCTTTATCAACAGTCCCCGTACTAGTTGTAACAACAGGCTGATTATCTGAATCATACGCTGCCATCATAACTTTCACTTCAAATTCATCTCCTTGATTTGCAGACGCAGGTCCATAAGCCAAAGCCATAACCTTGTTGAAACTATACTCACCTGTAGAAACTTTTCCTTTCAAATGTTGTAAAGCAGTCGCTCTAGCGGCTAATACTTCTTGTTGCAAAGCAGTTAAAGAAGCTATAGCAGCAACAATTGGAGAGTGATCAAAAGTTTTAGCAATCCAATGCATTTCTGTACCTTCATGTTCAATAAACTCTTGCTTCGTCAATTTAAGATAAATTTCTTTTAAGACCTCTTTATCATCTTGAGCGTTGTATTTGGTATTTTTAGCCATCATGGTTTCAACCATTTTATCCAACTCAATATTATCTTTAAATTTATTGATCCCTTCAGCTTTAAAAGTATAAGGTTTTCCACCAGGTGCTTGATATGTTCCTAATGTCGCACAAATATCCAATCTGTATTGGTTGTAGTTTTCCCATAATTGTTTCCCTACACCCGTTACAGGAGCTAAATCTTGTCCAATAATATGATGCATCGGTACATCATATCCATCTTTTGCTTGAACAGCCATCAAATGTAATTTTGCTGGTCTATTTGGATCTTTTGCATCGTAATCTTTCCAAACAATAGACAATTCATCTTTATCTTTTGGTGTTACAATTTCACTCATCTCCTTCATACAATCGATCTTGATTTGATCGATTTCTTTGATACGAGCAGCGCTCAATTGATTGATTTTTTCAGCAATTGTTAAATAGTATTTAACTTTTTTTACTTTTTCTGGATTTGGGTCATTTAATTCATCTTTTAGAGATAAAATTGCTGCATCTCCTCTATCCAATTGTGCTAATGTTCCTACTTGTAGGTTTTCTTCAATAGCAACGAATGCATCCAATACCGCTTTAGTAACATTTAACGCTAATAAAGCCATCAGTACCAGATACATCAGACCAACCATCTTCTGTCTTGGGGTTTCTTTTCCTCCTGCCATTTCTAATATCTATTTTAAGTTATTTATTTAGTAATTTTTAATCAAAGTTTAAATACTTCTAAATATTAACCTTTAGTTATTGTCATTGCTTTTAACATATTTCCATAAACAGTGTTCAAGTCAGTTAAGTTACTTGTCAACATTGCCATATTTTCTTTATAAAGTCTTGTATCTTCTGCAGAATCAGAAAGATTTTTCATCATTTCTGTTACTTGAGCTTGGAATTTCTCAGTAGCTTCTAAATGAGAAGAAGAACCTTTTAATTGTAATTCATAAACATTATTCAATGCAGCTAAGTTTTTAGAAACTTTTTGAATTTGTTCACCAAATGATTCGCCTTCAGCAGTTGTAGAAGTTAAACCAGCGATAGAAGTTGATGCTCTTTCATAAGCTTCAGACAAGCTAGAAACTTTCGTAGAAGCTGCCTGTAAAGACGCTACATAATCATTTGTTGCCGTTGCCGCAGTTGAGATTTCTTGTAATTGCATTGCATTATCACCTAAAGCACGCATTCCATCACCTAATCTCGTTAATAGAGCAGTATCAATATTTGCTTCTCCTAACATTTTGTCTAATTCATAAGTAACACCTGAAGAAGCAGGAGCAACTTGTTTGTGTCCTTTTTCATGGTGAACAGGTAAAGCATCATGATCTAATTCATCTGCATGACCTAAAGCTAACTCTGGGTAAACTAACTCCCAATTTGGATCTTCGTGTAAAGGTTCAAAAGCAGATAAGATAAAAATTACAGCCTCTACCCCAAGACCACCAATCAACATGATTGTTGCACCTGGCCAGTGCTGAATTTTAAACATCGCTCCTACAATTACGATTGCACCACCCCAACCGTAAACGAATTTCATTACTGTTTTAAATCTCTTACTTGCGAAAAATCCGCCTCCACTTGCACTCATATTTTATTTATTTAAATTTTTTAAAAGTATAATTTGTTTGTTATTGAAATTGAGATGTTTTTTTAATATAAAAATTATTGTCGTTATTCATCAATTTCGATTTTTTGTTTTTTAATTGACACTACAATCAATTAATTTTTAAATAAATACTATCCATAAAATTTATTCAACGCTTTTCTTGCACTTTTCATAGTTTTCTTGTTTTACTTGGTTTATTTTTATTGTTTGCCTCTCTTAGCGAAGTTGAATATCGCTTTGAAGTTCTTCGTTACCCTCTTTTGTGAAATCCTTACCTCCACGTCCAAGGTGTGTCATAACATTTCTAAATCCTATATAAGACTTAGCAGTATCTTGATATTCAAAAGTTCTTGTAGAATTCTGTAAATAATAACCGATGTCTTTCCATGAACCACCTCTTAATACTTTACGTTTCATTGATGGTGGATCCCAATCCATCGCATTGTATCTATAATCAGTATTCAAATCATGAGAAAATTCATTCATTGATTCATCATAAGCAGTTTCGCACCATTCAGATACATTACCAGCCATACAATATAATCCCCATCCATTTGGATTGTATGAATATACTTTTACAGTATGAAAACCTCCATCTTCAAAATAGCGACCTCTCATAGGCTTAAAGTTTCCTAAGAAACAACCTGATTCATTTCTGATGTAAGGTCCCCCCCAAGGATATGGAGACAAAGCTAAGTCACCTCTCGAAGCTCTTTCCCATTCTGCTTCAGTCGGTAAACGGAAATCATTTACAAATAAATCTCCCATACTTACCAACCAATTGTTCAATAATTGAGTTCTCCAAACTGAAAATGCTTTCGCTTGTACCCATGTAACACCTACTACAGGATAAGAATCATAAGCTGGATGCCAAAAATACATTTGAGTCATCGGATCATGGAACGAATAAGTAAAGTCACGTACCCAACATAAAGTATCTGGATAGACATTGATTATCTCATCAATAATGAATCTTTGTCGATTTTCATGTCCTCGAATTGCATTATTTTGTCCTTTTTTATTAAAGAAGCCTAAATCTTTATCCTGACCTTGAGGCTCTGTAGTAAAAGGATGTGGAGGTGTTTCTAATGTTCGATGTTCATCAATTTGACGATTTCCTTGATTATCGAAACCATTTGGAGAAATATTTATTCTTCCTCTTCTCGCAGCTTCCACGTAATCAATCCAATAATATCTGAACATTAATTTTCGAGTATCAAACTCTCTTTTTTTGTAGAAACGCTCTGGCTGAGGATAATACATATCAGCTAAAATTGGAACTAATGCCTCATCTGTATAGTCAAGTTGTCTATCCCAATTTAAATCAAACAATGTTCTATTTAAAGCACGATCTGATGGATCATATTCTGCAAACTCTAATGCTCCTTCATCGAAATACATATCACTATAGTTAATGTATCTTCCCGCTTCATCATCATCTTCTAAATTTTCATAGATTTTTTCTCTTGCAATTGAATCCCGAACCCAATCAACGAATTGTCGATATTCATTGTTACAAATTTCAGTACCATCCATGTAAAAAGCTTGTACCGAAACAGTCTTCGCTCTTGTTTGATGTAAAAATGGCACATCTTGATCATTCTCCCCCATATTGTAAGCTCCTGAAGGAATATATACCATTCCCAAAGGAATTTCAGGTATATAAACAGGTCTTCCCAACGTTCCAGTCAAGTGTCCAGATCTTGTCATACAAGATGCTAACACGACACTTACTAAACCAAATAACAAAAGTCTTCTCATCCTATTTACTTTATATATTTCTTTTGCGAATCTACTATTTCTATTAATCTACAGTCTAACTATCTTACTTTATAACGCAAACTCTACAATTTTGGTTACAATTTTATTGAAATTTATTTTACAACCATCTCGGATGTCTCGATATTGCAATCGGAGGCAAAGGAATTGGTCTGCAATATTTAATTACAATTTCATGAGATCCTCTTGAAATGCTAGATAATTTATTAATTGTAAAATCATAAGAATAGCCCACTAAAAAACCAGGAGCGACATTGTAACCTAACATCAAAGCAACGGCATCTGAATTTCTAAAAGACAATCCAGCATAACCTAATGTACCTAACATAAATCTCGCATTCAAATCTACTGATGTTTCAGACAAAATAGATCTTACTAACATTTGTACATCGATTGCGTTATTTCCACTTCCTAACGTTCTTTTATAACCTCCCATTAAATAATAATGACGATCAAATCCTATCAATTGAGTTGTTTGACTTAATTTATTATTTAATCGCTGTGCATTTGCATGAGTCAATGAAGCCCCAACATAAAAGCCGCTGTTACTTTTAAAATAAGCCCCAATATTTAAATCCAAGCCTGAACCGGAAAAACCAACTGGTAAAGATTTATCATATACTGACGTTGGCGGAACCCATTCTGGTGTCAAACCTAAATTAGTTAATCCTAATCCTAATCCTAACCCTAATTTACTTCCATTTTCAAAAACAATTGGATATGAATAATTCAAAACCACATTGTTTTGTCTATAAAAACCAATCGCATCATGATAAAACGACAATCCCAGTCCTCCCGGCATCCATCTTTTCATATTTGCTTCAACATTTAATATTGCTGAATTTGGTGCTCCATTTACTCTATCCCACTGATTTCTATACACACTTGTAGCACAAATACCATCTATGTCAATTCCTGTTGAACCAGGATTCAAACTCATTTTATCATAAATAAAATGAGTTAATAACTTATCTTGTTGCCCCATCAAAGAACTGACATTCAGGATCAATAATGTAGCAAACAATAGTACTCGTTTATTCATTTCTTTCGTTGTATTATGAATTATTAGCACGTGCAAACTAACACTTAGCTCACACAATTGGCGACTAAAATAGTTAATTTTATTTACAAATTGAACTTTTATGAAGAAATTTCCAAAAATATTTTAAATAGATTCTATCTTTCAAAGAATCTATTTAAAATTTTAACATTAACAAATAATTAACATTAAGAAACTAAAATTTTGATTGCTAATAAACTACTCTTTTCAGAAAATTGTTTAGCCTAATTTTTGATAGGTTTTCCACCATAAATTAGGAATTTCATTTTTCATTGCTAATTCATAGTCCATAAAATCGCACGGAACTAAATGGTGTCTTTCAAATTTTGATTTTTCTTGTGGAGGATAAGGCACTTCCATCCACCATCTTTCTGATTTATTTGATTTATAAAAAACAATTTCCTCTTTAAAATCGTCTAAATGCACCAAAAACTTGATATAATCTTTTTTACTTCCAATTGGAAAATCTCCTTTTCGCATTGCGATACCATCCATAAAATACCACATTATTTGTGCGATTAAATGATATGCGGCATTATCGATCTGCTCTGGAAAATAGTTGAAAATTCCAAACGAAGTCAATTTATCACTTATTCCTGCATATTTAGAAATTTGACAAATTTGATCTGCATAAAATCCATTTGGCGAATCATAATGTTTTCCTCTCAAATCTGAAGTTCGAATAGCTTGTAAATCCAAGGATAAAATGTCTGCATTGCGAAGATGCGGTTCTGCTTTTTTGAAATCAGCATTAAATTCGCCTAAACGACAAATGTCAAAATACAACTTATCAAACAAAATAAACTCTTCTTTATTTACAAATGGGGCTTGACAACCAATGTTTGCATGATTAAATAAATAGCATGGTCGCTCCAACATTAAGTGACTCAAATACCCGTCACTATTCAGTACTCCTTCTGGGTCACCTAAATCAAGCTTATGATCTACAGAACAAATATTAACCATCTGTTCTAATTGGCTATATCCTTTATACAACGCAAATGTCAAATCTTGACTACCACCAATCACTATTGGTAAGATTTGATTCTTAACCAATTCTGAAATCACATTTTCAACAGCATAATAGGTATCTTCAATTCGGTCTCCTGGAATTATTGTTCCGCAATCATATATAGGAAAATTCCAATTTTCACCTGGAAATAATGGATATAAATAATTTCTAAAAGCGTCATTCACTTTTCCTTGATGCTTTTCATTACCATTTCTATATTCTGGAACATAAAGTAACGCAACTCCCCCTTTCTTCATGTCTGGAAATCCTTTTTTAGAATGAATACCACAGATTGAACCTAAGGAATCTTCTGAAAATGCAATGTCTATATCAACTGGTTGAAAATATATTGAAATGTCTTTCATTTGAAAAATTTATATTTTCAAAACTATAATGAATTTAAATCAATTTGATTTCTTTTTTGAAAAACAATGAAAAGAGAGACGTTGAAAACTTTGTTTGGATTTTGGATTTTGGATTTTGGATTTTGGA
>JACOTM010000084.1 GCA_016178305.1 Flavobacteriia bacterium
TGATTTGCTTTCAAAATTGTATTTTTACACTATAGGTCACAGCGGGCGGCTGATAAATTTAATATTGCTTTGGTTGTGATTTGCTTTCAAAATTGTATTTTTACACTATAGGTCACAGCAGAGTGGCCTAAAGTGTAATAACAACAAGGGTTTTAAGAAATTTATCTGAAAATAAAAAATCACCTAGAATTAAGTCTTGTTTCTTTGTTTAGTATTGATTTTCAAATCCTGTCAATCGATTCAATTTTTCCAGAAGATATTTGTCAAACACTTTTTGGAGAAAAAACTTAAACTTTCATTAAAATAATTCTAATTGTTGAGGAGGTTCTTGTTTTGGTGTTTTTGAAGTACCATAAAAGATTTCCATTTTCCCAAACTGCTTATCTGTAATGGCAAAAATTCCTATTTTTCCTTTTTCTGGTAAAATATTCTTGACTCGTTTGGTGTGCATTTCAGCATTTTCAACACTTTGACAAAAACGCATATAGATAGAGAATTGAAACATCACAAATCCATTCTCTAACAATATTTTGCGAAATTTTGCTGCCACACTTCGCTCCTTTTTGGTTTCAGTTGGCAAATCAAATAATACCATTACCCACATATTTCTGTATGCATTAAATCGTGAATTTTCCATTCTTCAAAAATGAAAAAGTGGATAACTTATTTTTCGCTGCTCCCCTGCAAAACATTTATACAAACTAGAGGTTGTATTACTTACAGCATGAAAGAGTGGTCGTTTTAATTCGTTGATTTCGATATCTAATTGGGATAATTTTAATAGTTCAATTTTTTGTTCTCGTGTTAGTCCTTCTGGTTCAGCATCTTCAATATTGGGTAAATTCAACACGATCCAATCCACATAAGGACGATAAGGCTCCATAATATCGTCAGCTAAACAAAACGCATTGTATTTGTTTTTATGGTGTATTCCAATACTTGGAAACATACCTGTAGCCGTAATTGCTCGAGCCACTATCGATCGTAAAATAGCATAACCATAGTTTAATTGAGCATTCGGTGTATCTCTATCTCTCGTTCTTACGAAATGCTTTCCATAGATTTCTTTCCAATAATAGGCTGCCGCTTCAGCTTCACAATTTTTAGCATCACCACTCGTAACTTTTTCTATCAAATTTTCTAATCTTGTGGCATTTAGATTTAACTTTCTCAATACCATTGCCTGATTTTGAATCTTTGCTTTAATCGTTTGTTGCCACAATTGTTTCTTCAATGGTACAGAAGCTTCCAATTGTGTTCTTATGCGTTCCGTTTGTTCACTATTTCCATCTAATGGAAGAAAGATCCCATTTGGCATGTATTTCTGACTACAAGTTACAACTGCTACTTTGTGTGCTAATAATTCATCTAACAAATACGTTGTAAGTGTAATTTGAGGATGTTCTAATATCACACTTCCTAAGTCTTCTATAGGAATGGTTTTAGTGATACGTTGCTCATCTTTTAATTCAACAACTAATTGCTGATTTTTACACGATAGATGTGCTGGATTACTGAAGTGAAGGGTTCGTTTTACCATAGTAAAAAGAGTTGGTTTTCCCTTTTTTACTATTTGTTTTTCAAAATGTTACAACTTATACCGATTGACCTTTGTTATTACTGAAATAAAAATCCAGCTTAACCAAAGCTATATCGGCATTATACTAAAATATTTCAACTGAAAATTCAAAGTTTAATTAGTATTAAATTGTTTTTATTAATTGTACCATCAATTGTACCATCAATTCTTTATCACTCGGATTACTTTGTGCCACTAATAAAGCTAATGCAACTAAGGCATTATCATTGATTTTCAACTCTCCATTTTTCTTAAAACGATGTTTGTTTTTTTCTAAAAACCATACAAATAAAAATGCACCTATGCGTTTATTTCCATCCGAAAAAGAATGATTCTTGATTACAAAATACAATAAATGTGCAGCTTGCTCTTCTATCGTCGGATATAAATAAATGCCATCAAATGTTTGAACCACACTACATAATGTTCCTTCAAAACTTTGGTCTTTTTCATTGCCAAACAAGGCCGTTGCTTCGTTTTGTTCCATCAATTTTGTTTTCAATACTTCGATAGCCTCTTTAGCTTCTTGATATTGAATTTCGTAGGTTATTTCTTCCGATAAATCAGAAGTTGGTAAATTATTACTATCAAATTGATTCAGCAAGATAAAACTTTGTGTGTATTGTGTGATAATTTCTAATAATCCTTTTGCTTCTGTCAAATTAGTTTCACTATCAATCGACTGTTGAATCAGTTGAACCGTTTGTTGTAATTCGTTTAATCGTTTTTGATTAATCGTATAACCTTGAATTAAATGTTCTTTTAAGCGTTGGGTTGCCCATTGACGGAATGCTGTTCCCTTTTTAGAATTCACACGGTAACCTACTGAAATAATAGCATCTAAATTATAAAACTTGATTTTCCTTTTCACATTTCTTTTACCCTCTACTTGAACTACCGAGAAATATTCGGTAGTTGAATTTTCATCCAACTCTCCTTCAGAAAATATGTTTTTAAGGTGCAAACCTATAGTATCACTATCCTTTTCAAACAGTTCAGCCATTATTCGCTGCGGTAACCAAACAGTTTCATTATCAGTCCAAACAGAAACTTCAATTGAATCGTCTTTTGATTTATAAATTTCGATATTTTTCATTATTCCTTTTAATTCAGCCCAAATTCAATCGTTCTACATATATACTTTTAAGAAAGTTATTTTTTTAATGATTTTCATATCAATCTATTTATGAATCAGTTGGACGGTTTGCTGCAATTCGTCTAATCGTTTTTGATTAATCGTATAACCTTGAATTAAATGTTCTTTTAAGCGTTGGGTTGCCCATTGACGAAATTGAGTACCTCTCTTTGAATTAACTCTGTATCCCACAGAAATAATTAAATCCAAATTGAAATATTCAATTATCCTTTCTACTTCCCTTTTTCCTTCTTTTTGAACTGTTGCATTTTTTACAACAGTTGAATCATATTCAAGTTCTCCTTCTTTATAAATTGATTTTATATGCCTGGAGATAACAGATTTATCTCTTTCGAATAGTAATGAAAGTTGATTCATAGACAGCCAAACAGACTCATTTATTAGCTGTACATTAATTTCATTACCATTTTCAATTCTAAATATTTCGATTTCGTTCATAAACACATTTTAATACTCTCCCACCTGAACAATTTTACCTAAATGACTTAAAATATTTTACCATTAACTCAATACTCTAGTTATTTTACCAACTCTATCAATTTTTAAATTCCAACAAATAGATTTAATCATTATTGGTTTCAATTTTTCATCATAAACAGTATTCAGCTTATCAAATTCTAACATTCTTTCATTTTTATTATTAGATCCATTTTCATTTGAAATAATTTCTTTAGAATAACTATTATGAACAAAATGTCCTTCTCCACCTGTACAACTAACAAATTTATAAATACGGTTCACTTGCTCTTTCGATAAATTAGAAAAATCAACTAAGTTTTGATCATTAACTTCTTCTTCTGTAAGAACATACACTAAATCATTTGGAGAAAGATAGAATAATAGATTATTCCCTTTTTCATTTTTTTCCGGTACTGAAATTAAACCTTGTTTTTGTCTTTCAATTACGATGTTTAAAGGAATAGTTTCATAATTTCTTTTTCCGGTTTCGTCCACATAAATAGCATAAAAAAGATTAGTTCCTTGTGCTGCTTCTACAAATTTTCTCTGTTTATTACCTGTTTGCCCTATAGGAAATCTACTGCCAATTTCAAAAACTCTAACACTTTTAATCGGTTTATGCATTTTTCCATCATTAAATTTTGTAATATTTTCATTTAAATATTCAATACCATCATGTGAAAATGCTATTTCAGGATTCCACTCTTTAGTTTCAAGATAATTTTTTAAAATTTTTTGAATTCCTGTATCAGTAATTGAATCAATTTTCTTTAAATTAAAAGAGATATCTAAAGATTTTCTAATTGCACTTATAATTTTTCCTTTTGGAGTTATTATACGTTTTAAATCAATTTTTCCATAAACAAATGCTTTATGCATCGGTTTTCTGATAGACCAACTATTTCCTTTTGTTTGAGCAACTTGTTCTTTGTTTAGTAATCCTGCTTTCAGAACCCATTTTTCAGGTTTATTGACAGATTTATTAATTACCCTAACATTTTGCTTAAAACTAACTACAGTAGTCTCTAATTGTTTTTTACTATCTACAACAAATGTTTTCCAAGGTTGTTTAAATTCCCAATGATAATTTTTGTTTGAAGCGTCATTGTATTTTTTATCACATAAAACAACTTTTAAATCATTTCTGTTTTTTTGCTTTTCTTCTTTTGATTTGTTTTTCTCTAAAGCATTTTGATTGTTCAAATAATTAACGTGATTTCTTGTAGAACAAGCGATTACAAGAGCATCTAAAGCGTGATGGCGATGGTCAATTCTTTTTTTACTAAAGCCTTTCGATAATTCTAAAGGAACGGTTGGTAAATATTTTTGATGCTTTTTGTTGAAAGTTGTGAAATTTTCAGAGTTAGTTAATTCATTTAAACGTTCAAATCTTGGTAAAATTAATTCATTCCAAACATCATTTAATCCCCAACTTTGTTTAAGTGATGAAGTAATTTGACCATTTAAAGGCAATACATTTTTAGAGTTTACACCATCATCATTTTTATCTTCTCTCACAATATTCGATAATGTTGCCATAACGAATTTACTGATAAATCGAGTATCATTTAATTGTCTTTCAATCATTTTTTCAGGAATATCTTCCATCAAAAGTTTGCTTTTTTTACTTTGATTTTTATTGTAATTATCTTTCACGAAAAATTCATACGACTCTTCATCAAAAATTTTCACTGTTTTTCCGAAACCTAAATCGACTATTTGATCATGATGATTTTTAATAAATTCACGTCCTGTTTGATTGCTTTTTAATTTATTTACTGCAGATTCACATATCACTTTATTACTAAAACTATCATCATAAAATCTGCTTTGTGGAATTATGTGTTCAATTTCATAGTCAGATGTAAATAAACGAGATAAAGGTATAGTCTGACCTGTATAAGGAGAAAGGTATTTTTGTTCTAACCAAAGTTTATATCGTATTAATTCTGATTTAGTTGGTTGTGGTGATTTACTAATTTTAGCAATATCGTCTGGGATTTCAATGTTTGAAGTTAAAACTCCTTCTTCATATATCTTTAAAATATCATGTTGCATGGGAGAATATGAACGAACATTTTCAATGGTTGAATCATACAGCATTTCAGATAATAATGCTTTTATTCGAAGATTTGTATTTTCGTTTTCTGTTACTTGAGAAGTGATTCTTTTTCTTTTGTCAGCAGGATTTTTCATTTCCCGACCTAACTCAACGTGTATTTCGTCGAAAAAATGTTCTTTCCCTTCTCCAAATTGTTTCCAAATATCATTTACGACCCTAAATGTTTCAGAAACAATTTGCTCAACAATCGGATTTCGAAGAGAATGTTGTTTAAATGATTTAATATAAGCTTCTAAATCGATTGCAGTTTTCCATTTTTGATTTGAATGTCTATCATAAACAATATAACTTGTTAGCCATAGTGGTAAACCACTGAAATCTTTATTTTCGATTAGATGAATTGACTTCTCACGAATTGAGTTTCTAATATTTTCATCAAATTCTCCTGTTTGAATTTTTTCAATTCTAATTTTTGTTAACTCATCAATATTATTCCAATCCCAATATTGTCCCATTCGCATCAATGGTAACAATTTCTTGATAGCTTTTGCAGAATAAGAACCATATTCACTTTTAAATGGAGGTATTTTCTTGAAATTTTCAACAAAACTTTCAATATCTAATGAATATTTTTTAGCAAAAGTTTCAATTGCTTTTTCATATTCAAATTTATCATTTACTGAATAGATGATATGCCATAATTTTTCAACTATTTCTGAATTTAAAAAGTTAACTGGAATATTCTTCACTTTTTCAATTCGACTTTGAATCAAATGAAGTGTTTCATTACAAGGATATTTTTTGTCTTTATCATCAACAAAATTCCAACGATATGTCTTTTCAGGAATCTTAAAATACTTTAAAATTGCTGTCTGATTAACTTCTTTTCTTTGATTTAAAAATTCAAACAGAGACACATATTTTTCTTCTGAATCTATAAATTTATACGTTTCATCTTCATCGTTTTCACGTGAATAAATTTTTAAATTCTTGATCCATTGCCATAATCTAAATTCTTGATAAAGTGGATGGGATTTAGCAATACATTTTAAAGGTGTTTTTTTCTTTATTCCATCATGGAAATAATATTTTGACTCAAAAGAACAATCACTGATCAAAGATTTTTTACTTTTTAAAGGTCGTTGGTAAAAAAGGATGTCTTCCAAAAATAAATAAACAAAGTCTCTTTGAGAAATATTAGTTCTGTGAGCTTCGTTGTTTGGATATAGTTCTTCAATACATTTTATATAGTTTGCTTCATTTTGTAATTCTTGATGAAATGAAACTTGTTTTGCAAGAATTTTTCGTAATTCAAGTTTATATAATTTACGCTCTATTGTTTTGATTAATTTGCCTTTTATTTTTTGATTTGGGTTTTGCAATAAGGTATCATATATATATTCACCTACAGTTTTCTTAGTTTTATCAATCTCTGATTCTGTTTTCTTTTTAACCAAAGTCCAATCGGTTTCTGCAGGAGCTCTAAAACTTCTTTTTTCTTTGCCTTCTTTATCTAATTTGATAGAACCGTCATCATTTAAATCGGTTGTAACAATAAATTCTTTCGTTTTATCTTTCCAATCAAATAATGGAGTTTTGCTAGACCTTCTATATATCCATCCATTCTCTAAAACTAAAGAATACCATAGATCAGATTTACCTCTTTCTCGCTCATCTTCAATTACATTAATTACTTTTAAGGAATGAAACTCAACAAGTTTATTTGGATTCTCTTCCTCTTCTTCACCTCTTAATTGATAATAACCTCTTTTTTGATTAAAATGTAATAATAACCAAGCTAATTCTTCTTTTTCAATTTTACTTGTAAGTGCTTTTTTTCTTAAATAATAAATCGTCCAATCAGCTGGAACTTTTTTGTCATTTTTTACTAATCCAGGTTGATTAACTTTAAAATCAGCAAGCATTTCCTCGAATGAATCTTTAAAAATAAATTCATTCTCACAATTATAAACTAATTTAGGTTCGGTTTCAGAAATAAATTGACCTAATCTTTTTGTAAAATCAATATTATCGGAATAATGCTCAGGAAGAAAATTAAGAACATTTAAAACTCTATGTAACCTCTCTCTTCTAAGAAGAAATCTTTCTCTTAATCTTCTTGCCCCTCTATAACCCGTTCTTTCTGCAGTTTGAGAAATGGATTGTCCACTTTCAAATTTCCCTAATACATCTTGACTCATAGGTATAATTCTAGATCCTAATCCTAAAATTTGACCTTTTTTGTTATCAAAATCTTGCTTAATTAGAGCCCAACCAATACTGTTTGTCCCTAAATCTAATCCTAAAATTGTTTTCATAATAAAGATGATTTGTGTTAAATCAGGATGCAAGTTACAATTAATTCACAATATAAAAATCAAATTTTGGTAAATAATTTCTGTTGATTTTGTTCAATAAAATAATGAAAAACTTACGAAGGTATACAGGCAAATCGTAATCTATTTACGTATTAAATTTTATTGTTTTTTTTCTCAAAAAAGTGAATTATATTCAAAAAAAGATTCTATATTTGTTTTACAATTTTGAAGCAAATCACAATAAGGATTATTCCGTTGTGAAAACATTCAAGGCGGGAATAAAATCTCGCCTTTTTTATTTCAACTTTCTACCAAATTTTACCTTCTCATTTAATTCATCCCTAAATAAGAATAGCAATAAAATTGGCAGACTCAATAAAATAAGAAACTTAAATATCTCTTTCGGGAGATTTCTCTAAAAAATAAAATCTTTCCAATATGTTTGGCTATACCGTTTCAAAATCTTAACTTTGGGTCGATTAAAAAATTAGATTCTAAAACCGCATACAATGAGCGTACTTGTAAATAAAAATTCAAAAGTAATTGTTCAAGGTTTTACTGGTAGTGAAGGTACTTTTCACGCTGGTCAAATGATTGAATATGGAACAAATGTAGTTGGTGGTGTTACCCCAGGAAAAGGTGGATCAACACACTTAGACCGTCCAGTATTTAATACTGTTGCTGATGCTGTTAAAACAGCTGGAGCTGATACTTCTATCATTTTCGTTCCACCTGCTTTTGCTGCTGATGCGATTATGGAAGCTGCGAATGCTGGAATTAAAGTGATAATATGTATTACTGAAGGGATTCCAGTTAGTGACATGGTAAAAGCAAAAGAATATATCAAAGGATATGACTGTCGTTTAATCGGTCCTAATTGCCCAGGAATTATCACTGCTGACGAAGCAAAAGTTGGTATCATGCCTGGATTTGTTTTCAAAAAAGGAAAAATTGGTTTAGTTTCAAAATCAGGAACTTTAACCTATGAAGCTGCAGACCAATTAGCGAAAGCTGGTTTAGGAATTACTACTGCAATTGGTATTGGTGGAGATCCAATTATTGGAACTACAACTCGCGAAGCTGTTGAATTATTAATGAACGACCCTGAAACTGAAGGCATCATCATGATTGGCGAAATCGGAGGTTCTTTGGAAGCTATTGCTGCAAGATGGATTAAAGAACATGGTACTAAACCTGTTGTAGGATTTATTGCTGGTGAAACTGCTCCAAAAGGAAGAACAATGGGGCACGCAGGTGCAATTGTTGGTGGAGCAGATGATACTGCAGAAGCAAAAAAACGAATTATGAGAGAATGTGGAATTCACGTAGTTGATTCTCCTGCTCATATTGGTAGTAAAATGGCTGAAATTATGGGCGTAACTGCTTAATATTTTCTATTAAATATTTAAACGCAATCTTTTTAGGTTGCGTTTTTTTTTATCCTATACAATGTCAATTCAAAATGAACTTCTCGCTTTTCACAAGACTAGGGACTTCAAATCATACATCCCAAATCTTATCGAAAATCAAACTAAAATTCCTGAATTAATTAATCTGATTTCAAATTTAGAAGCTTATCCAATGAAGGAAATGAGTTCATGGATATTAACACATTTGGTTAAATCAAACCCACAATTAATTCAACCTTATTATCCTAAATTAGTTGATATATTATTTATTACGAACAATCAAACAGTCTTAAGAAATTGTGTAAATATTCTATTTCACTTGCAAATAACAACTTACAAAGAAGGTGAATTAGTGGAAAAATTAATAACTTTTCTAAAAGACAATTCAAACAAAGTTGCATTACAAGTTTATAGTATTTATTGTTTAATTCACTTCGTAAAAAAATACCCCGAATTATTCGATGAAATAAAAGCAATTATTGAACTTAATTCAGAAAATCAAAGTGCTGCTTTTAACGCTGCAAAAAGAAATTTCTATAAGCTTATCTAAAATCATGGTAAAAAATGTCGCAATTCAGAGTTTTCTATTTAACTTTAAATTGTTTTTAATTTCTTACTTAAAAAAAGAATTTTGATTGATTTTTCATTTACTGGCACATTGCCTCCAACAAAGGGTAAGTTATTAATTTCAGACCCATTTTTAAACGATGATTACTTTCGCCGTTCTGTCATTTATTTATGTGAACATAACGAAGAAGGAAGTTTTGGTTTTGTTTTAAATAATTTCATTGATATTAAATTATCTGAAATGAACCCAATTTTCCCAAAAGTTTCTACAAGAATTAGTATCGGAGGCCCCGTTGAGGTAAAAAACTTATATTTCATCCACACTTTAGGCGAAAAAATTGAAAATAGTATTCTCGTTCACGACAATATTTATATAGGCGGCGATTTCGAACAGTTAACAAAATTGGTTGAAGAAGATCAAACGTTAGAAGATAAAATTCGCTTTTTCATAGGATATGCTGGATGGTCTTATGAACAACTGCAAGAAGAAGTTCAAAGTCATTCATGGATAGTCGTAAATTTAAAAACTGAATCTGATTTATTTAATACTGAAAATGATGATATCTGGAAAAATTATCTGGAAAAATTAGGTGGTAAATTCAAAGTAATGAGTAAATCCCCTATCAATCCATCTGATAATTAGGTAGATATTAGATGTTAGATGCTAGATATTAGATATTAGATTCTAGATTTTAGATATGGGCTTTAGATAATAATTAATGTTTTTTTTCGACTAAATAGATACAAGTCTGTGAATCAATTAATTTTAAATTAACAATTCAAAATAAAAAATAAATGTCTTTTCACTCTCCATTAGCAGAAAGAATGCGTCCTCAAATATTGGATGAATATATTGGACAAGATCATTTACTAAAAGATGGCGCTTCTCTTCGGAGGGCTTTGGAATCAGGATTAATTCCTTCAATGATATTATGGGGACCTCCAGGTGTAGGTAAAACAACTCTGGCGCAACTTATTGCAATCTACCTCAAACGTCCAATTTACACTTTATCAGCAATTTCATCTGGAGTAAAAGATGTTCGCGATATTATTCAAAAAGTAGAACAAGCTGGAATGTTTCAGCAAAAAGGAGCTATTTTATTCATTGATGAAATACATCGATTTTCAAAAGCTCAACAAGATTCATTACTTGGAGCAGTTGAAAAAGGTATTGTAACGTTAATTGGAGCAACAACAGAAAACCCTTCTTTTGAAGTAATTTCGGCTTTACTTTCTCGTTGTCAGGTTTACACCTTGCAGCATCATACTAAAAATGATTTAGAAAAATTACTAAATCGTGCAATTAATGAAGATATCATTTTAAAAGAAAAAAAAATTAAGTTAAAAGAAACAAATGCTTTACTTGGGATTTCTGGCGGTGATGCCCGTAAATTATTAAATGTATTTGAAATTATTGTTGGGACATTGAAAAATAATCAAACAATTGAAATTACAGATGAAATCGTTCTTTCAATTGCTCAACAAAGTTTAGCAATGTATGATAAAGACGGTGAACAACATTACGATATTATTTCTGCTTTTATAAAATCTATTCGAGGAAGCGATCCAAATGCAGCTGTATATTGGCTAGCTAGAATGATTGAAGGAGGCGAAGAACCAAAATTTATTGCAAGAAGATTAATAATCCTAGCCTCCGAAGATATCGGACTAGCTAATCCAAATGCTTTATTAATGGCTACGAATTGTTTTCAAGCGGTTGATGTTATTGGCTGGCCTGAGTCAAGAATCATATTATCTCAATGTGCTATTTATTTAGCAACATCCCCTAAAGGAAATGCTTCATACATGGCTATTAATCAAGCACAAGAAGAAGTAAAAAGAAGTGGAAATTTACCTATTCCTTTAGCTTTAAGAAACGCGCCTACAAAATTAATGAAAGACTTAGGTTATGGTCAAGGATACAAATATTCTCATAACTTCCCTGGGAATTTTACTGCTCAAGAATTTTTACCGGAAACAATTAACCAAATGAATTTTTTCAAAGCTGGAAGTAGTAAAAAAGAACAAGAAATTGAAGAATTAATTCAAAAATTATGGGGAAATAAATATTCTCATTAACCTATAAATGAAAAATTACATTTTATATCTATTACTTATTCTCAATGTCTTCATAAGTTATTCCCAATTGGAAAATGAAGAGGTTAAACCATTTAATTTAACAGAAAATACAGCCGTAATTTTAAAACCACTTGACAAAAACGATGTTCAATTTGATGAAATTCAATATGAAGCTTGGCAGTCGTATTATGAAGGAAAAGAGGGAAACAACACATTTTACATTTCACATTTAGCCATACGTCCCAATCAAAAAAATACCATTTCAGCCACATTCCAAAATTTAGAATCTACTGACAACATAAAAATAAAAACTTCTAATGACAGCATCATTTTAAAATTCAAATGGCTTTCAAACAATTCTTTAAAAATATTTTTACCTGAAGCGACAAGTGATTATTCTATTCTCTTTATCAATAAGAAAAAAACAATTCGTCAATTGGACATTCATGTTTTCAATGAAATAAAAGAGAAAATAATTATTGTCCCATTAGTTGATTTTCGATTCAATAAAGACAGTTTAATGTCTATTTTAACAACTGTTTACAACCCAATCAATCTCAAATTTGAAATTGAAATAAAAAATCAATTTAATACAAAACATTTTACAGATAAATTATCATTTAACAATCCAAGTGAAAATTTCGATCATTACACACATCAAATGCGTCGTTTAAGAGATGTTTATTTTGAAAAAAATCCGAATGCCTCAAAAAATGCTTATTATATTTTTTTAATCCCCAACTTTATTACCCCTTCAATCAAAGGTTATATGCCTCGCAATAAATCTATAGGCTTCATTCCTGTGAACGATTCTATGATTTATCACACCATTGCGAAATCATTTTGTTTGGGCATTGGGATGCTGGATGAAAGTTGGAAAAATGAAGGTCCAAAAATCGGAACCACAACCAATATCATGGACACCTTAATCAATACTCAATTAACCTATTTTCAATGGGTTCAGTTAAGGGGAAATTCTTCGAGTTATTTGTATTTTGATGCTGAAGAAGATATCAAAACAAATAACGGAATGATAGCCTATTATTTTTGGGAAGAAAATAAAGATGGGTATATTAAATTAAAAGGAAGCCTCTTAAATTCCATTAAACGTCCATTCAAAAAAAATTACATTTCTTATCATCTAAACATCAATGACATCCTATTAAAACCTCTTTATAGTTACCGCAGTTTACATATTTGTTGGCTTCACATTATTCTGTTTATAATTACCCTAACTATTACAACATATTATAGAAGAAAAATTAAGCGAAAATTAAAAATATTATTAAAACGACCTTTTTTCATAATTCGAATTTCTTTATTTGGAATACTTATTTTAGGAACAATTACATTTGGATTAAGCTGGAAACTAATTAATAATCAAATTGAAAAACATCAAGTGACATCTGGATTTTTAAAAGAATTAAAAGGGGAAAGTTATTATCAAGCGTATTATTCAATCTTAAAAAATAAGAATTTAAAGCATGACAATGAATTTACAATGGGTAGTGAAATTTTATTAAATCATGGCGATAATTGGTACATGAAACGAAAAAAAAGAGTTCTCTATTTTAACGTAAAACAAGATGAATTTGGAAAATGGACACTCTTAAAAATCACAAAAGACTCTGATATACTAAAAGTTAAATCATTGAAATACAAACAAAAAGCTGAAAGTCATTACCTTGTTTTTAACTACATAAACAAAAATGGTAAAATCGAAAAACAAAAAGTATTCAATCATTCTGGAACAGATATTACTGATAAAATAATAATTCAAGAAGATCTTTCAAAACGAATATTATTGTTTGTCAATGGATATCGGCCATCCTCAATTGGGCATACATTCGAAGAAACATTCCAAGATATTGAAAAAAATGGATTAGAATTTCCTAATTCATTAAACCTAATTTATACTTTTGACCGATACAATTATTGGAGACCATGGAACAATATTGATGTATTGTTTCAAAACAGAATAAATCCCAACGAAACATTCTATGCGGATGGACATTTTTCGGTTGAAACTTCCAATTATAAAAGCTTAGTAAAGTTTACAACTTCCTCTACAAACTATCCAAAACGTTGTAAAAATCAAAAAAAACATACTTGTTTCAAAGTTAAAAAAGAAGATAATTTTTGGTCTTGGTTTACTTCTGACAATACTGTTGATTTATTACCAACCAAATCTAATAAAAAAGGATTCAACATTCGATATATCAATGGAAAAGTCGCCGGAAAAAATCTCTTGCAAATGATCAATGAAATTCCAAATAGATCTGAAAATGATACACTTTTTATCATTGCCCACAGTATGGGATACGCCTATGCATTAGGCATGATTGAAGAACTTCAACATAAAATCAATTTGGGTGAATTTTATATCATCGCTCCTGAAAATGCTGAAAGTGGTCCTATTAACATCAAAAAATGGAATAAAGTTTATCAATACGGTGTCGATCATAAAAAACTTTACCATGTTTCCCCATGCATGCTTGATGGAATTGCACCGCAAACGAAAATTCCAGAACTTCCCAAAGAAAACCAAATTTTTATACCTGAAATGTATTACAAACGCTTTGGTTTTTTCGATTCACATTTCATAGGATATTATACTTGGATTTTAGATATTAAACCAGATAAACCAGGATATATACGACAAAGATGACAATAAAGAAAATTTTTAATATTTCCAATCGCAAAAATTAATCTACTTTTACATTCTCAAAAATAAGACATGTTTTCAAAATTCGCATATTACATTTTGGTTCTTCCCCTCTCCTATCTTCCACTATGTGTATTATACTTATTTACAGACTTTTTCTATCTTTTACTTCTACTATTCATTCCATACAGAAAAAAAGTAGTTCGCCAGAATTTACAACGGTCTTTTCCTTCTAAAAACAAGCAAGAAATAAAAAAAATTGAACGTCAATTCTATAGACATTTTACAGATATTTTAGCGGAAGGAATTAAAAATTTAACGATTTCCAAAAAAACACTTTCTAAACGATTAGTCGTTGAAAATAAAGAAATAATGGAACAATTATATCATTCTAAGAAAAGTGTATTATTGGTTTCTGGTCACTACAATAATTGGGAATGGTTAATTACTTCTCAGAATACTTTATTTCAACACCAAGCAATGGGAATCGGAATGCCATTAACAAGTAAATTTTGGGACAAAAAAATTAATGAAAGACGTTCCCGCTATGAAATGAAAGTTGTCAATTCTAAAAATTTAAAAGAATCCATCACACAAGAAAATGAAAATCCAATCGCTATCTTAATTTTAAGCGATCAATCTCCAAGCGATTCTAGAAAAAGTTATTGGATGAACTTTTTAAATCAGGAAACAGCTGTCCTTTTTGGTACCGAACAAATGGCACATGAATATAATTTTGCAGTAGTCTTTTTTAAAATGATAAAAGTAAAACGAGGCCACTACAAAATGGTTTTAGAATTAATAACGGACACTCCCAAACAATTAAATTGGGGAGAAATTACAGAAGCGCACACTCATCAACTTGAAAATCTAATCAATGAAAAACCACAATTTTGGATTTGGTCCCATAAACGCTGGAAACGAGATATACCAACAGATTTAAATGAATTAAAAATGGAACAAAAGGCGAAGTTTGAAAATCGGTATAAACGTGACTTCGACTAAGCTCAGTCATATTCGTAGATCACCGTTATGTTTACACATCCAATTCCAATGGAAAAATATACAAATATCATTTTTATAAAATGGAAACAGAAGAAATCTCTTTTCCGAATGAAAAAATTCAAGAATTACGTGATATACATTTTTTTAGAAATGAAATTCTTGCTATGCAAAGTGGCTCAACTGGGTTAATCATACATTCTTCAAAAAACATCAATTTCATCGAAAAAACATCAAAGTGGGAAAATGTGTTTTTAGATGGGTTTGATGTGAAGGATTCTATCGCATTCATGATGGGAGATCCTATAAATGGTTTTTTCTCGCTCTATAAAAATGTCTCTAACAAATGGGAACTATGTGAAGGAAAAATAGCTGCTATTGAAGGAGAAGCTGGATTTGCTGCAAGCGGAACAAATGTACAAATCGTAAATGACTCTACTTTTATTTTTGTTTCAGGCGGTGCACAAAGTCGATTTTTCAAAACAATGAATCAAGGAAAAACTTGGACTTCAATTTCACTTCCTTTTGATAAAGGAGATGGAATTGGTGCGTTTTCAGTTCATTTTAAAGACAATTTGAATGGTGTAATAGTTGGAGGCAATTATTTAAAACCAACCGAAACAATTCATACCTCGTTCTATACCAAAGATGGAGGACTTACTTGGAATCTTTCAAAAACAAATGTAAATGGCTATCGATCAGCAGTATGTTATTTTAATAAACGTTATTATGCTTGCGGAACAAATGGAATAGACTTTTCAAAAGACAATGGAAAAACGTGGGAAAAATTAAGCGATGGAAATTATTTTGCAATCTATCCAATTCAACAAAATGGCTCGTCTAGGTTATTCGCAACAACTACAAATGGAACTGTAAAAGTTTTTAAAATTAAGTAATGGATATAAATAAAATAATCATTGAAAATGTAAAGGAATTAGTGAAAACTCAATTTCAAACAGATGCAACGGGACATGATTGGTTTCATATAGAAAGAGTTTACAATATGGCTTGTTTTCTTCATGAAAAGGAAGGCGGGGATCGGGAATTAATTGAAATATCAGCTTTATTACATGATATTTCAGACCATAAATTTAACGGTGGTTCTCCTACCAAAGGAGGTGATATTGCATTTGAAATACTCGTTTCTATGGGGTATAATATAGAAAAAGCTCAAAAAATTAAAGAAATAATTAATCAAATTTCATATAAAGGAGCACTCGTTTCAGATCAAACAAATTCATTAGAAGCTCAAATTGTTCAAGATGCAGATAGACTTGATGCCCTTGGTGCAATTGGGATTGCGAGAGCTTTTGCTTATGGAGGGAATCGGAATCGTGAAATTTACAATCCTTCAATTCCCCCTGTTATGCACGAAACTTTTGAAGCATATAAAAATTCAAAAAATCACACAATTAACCATTTCCATGAAAAATTACTACTTTTGACCTCAAAACTGCATACAAACACTGCAAAAACAATAGGTTTAAAACGTCATTCTATATTAGAAAATTTCTTAAATGATTTTTTAAATGAATGGAATTTCATAAAATAACGAATTACTAAATGTCAGAACATTACGCTCTCGGAATCGATATTGGAGGAACAAATACAGTTTACGGATTAGTAAACAAAAATGGAAATGTAATTATTGAAAAAAGTTTACCTACTCCCAATTATAATGAACCAACAGATTTAATCAATGCCATTTACAATGATTTAAATGAAAACCATTCTATTGATAAAATAATAGGAATAGGAATTGGTGCTCCAAATGGAAATCATTTTACAGGAAACATTGAATATGCTCCTAATTTGAAATGGAAAGGAATTGTTCCATTAGCTCAAATGTTTCAAGATAAATTTCACAAACCTTCTATTTTAACAAATGACGCAAATGCCGCTGCAATGGGAGAAATGTTGTTTGGAAACGCCAAAGATTTAAAACATTTTGTAACTATTACTCTTGGAACAGGTGTAGGAAGTGGTGTTGTTATAGACGGTCAAATCGTTTACGGTGAAAATGGATTTGCAGGAGAATATGGACATATACGTATTATTCCAAATGGTCGATTGTGTGGTTGTGGTAGAAAAGGTTGTTTAGAAACTTACGCTTCATCAACTGGTCTCATTAGAAGTATTACGGAACTAGAATCTTTAAATAAAGAAAATTCTGTTTTACTTTCAATTCAAAATCCAACAGCAAAAAATGTGTTCGAAGAAGCTGAAAAAGGAGATGTTTTTGCCTCTGAAATCATCGAATTTACTGCTGAAATATTAGGTTCTTCATTAGCTGACTTTGCTTGCTTTTCAAATCCAAAAGCTTTTATTCTTTTTGGAGGAATTGCCCAGAGCGGTCCTGAATTTGCTGAAAAAGTAAAGTTTTATTTCGAACAAAATGCACTTAAAATTTATCAAGACAAAATTGAAATACGCACCTCAAGTCTTCATGGAAAAAATGCTGCCGTACTTGGATCCGCTGCTTCTATGTTCTGGAAAGTTTTAAACTAAATCGTTTCAGTTTTCGTTGATATTTTCTTAATTTTGTTGAAATTACGATGTAATTCCTGTCACATTAGGCTGTAATTTTACATGTAATTAAATGATGTTAAAACGATTAATATGAACAAATTTTTGGTGCTTTTTACAATTTTATGTAGCTATTTATCTACTGCACAAGATCCCAATGTCAATAAAATAAAGGAAGCTCAAGATTCCCGAAAAAAATATATCAATCCAGAGAATTCAAATACAATTCATTCGACCCCTAAAGCAACTCAAAAAACACAATATGTTAACCCATTTATTGGAACAGGTGGACATGGCCATACGTATCCAGGTGTTAGCATGCCTTTTGGTATGATGCAATTAAGTCCCGATTCTCGCTTTGATGGTTGGGATGGTTGCTCAGGCTATCACTATTCAGATTCAATAATTTACGGTTTTAGCCACACTCATTTGAGTGGCGTTGGTGTTCCAGATTATTGCGATTTATTAATCGTTCCACAATCAGGGAAACTAAAAACCATTCCAGGATATAAGGAAAAAGGAGGTTTTGGTTCCAAATTTTCACATCAAAATGAAAAGGCAAGTCCTGGTCTTTACGAAGTTTATTTAGACGATTCAAAAATTAATGTTCGTTTAACTTCTTCTGAAAGAGCTGGTATTCACGAATATACTTTTTTAGAAAAAAAAGGAAAAAAATACATTTTAATTGATTTAGACCACCGAGACAAGCTTTTAGGTTCAGATTTTAAAATTGAAAATAACACTAGTCTTTCGGGGTATAGAATATCTGAAGCGTGGGCAAGTGAACAGCATTTTTATTTTTCAATTGAAGTAAATATGCCATTTTCAAAATCAAAATTAATTACCAAAAATGGACAACATAAATTAGTATTAGAATTCCCTGAAACAACCGAAAAAATATATTTAAAAGTCGGAATGTCAGCAGTTGACATAGAAGGAGCTAAATTGAATTTAAAAAGTGAAATTTCAGATTTCAATTTTGCCGCAATACATTCGAAAGCAGTTCAAAAATGGAGTGATGAATTAAACAAAATTGATTTCTATTCGGATGACAAAAACGAAATGATCACTTTTTATACTGCATTGTATCATTCTTTTTTAAATCCAAATTTATTCAGTGATGTTGACAATCGCTATCGCGGAAGAGATAATTTAATCCACACACTTCCAAACTCAAATGAACATCAATATACCGTTTTCTCTTTATGGGATACCTACAGAGCTACTCACCCTCTTTTCACAATTACACAACAGCAAAGAACAAACGAATTTATCAATACCTTTTTAAGACAATATGAAGAAGGAAAAGATTTACCTGTGTGGGAATTAGCTGGAAATGAAACGGAATGTATGATTGGTTACCACTCTGTTTCTGTTATTACTGACGCATTCATAAAAAACATCCAACAATTTGACGAACGAAAAGCATTGGAAGCAATGATTGCAACTTCAAATTTCAATGAATTAGGAAAAAAACAATTCAACCTAAATGGTTTTATAAGCCTAGCTGATGAACCTGAATCCGTATCAAAAGCGTTAGAATATGCGTACGATGATTATTGCATCTCCCAAATGGCTGCTGCGACGCAAAATAATCTCCAACAACATGCAACAATCGTTAAAGAATATTCAAATAGAGCAAATAATTTCATTAATTATTTTGATCCATCAACAAAATTTATGCGCGCTCGTAGAAATGGACTTTGGTATTCTCCTTTTGACCCAAATGAAGTTAATTTCAATTATACAGAAGCAAATAGTTGGCAATATTCACTATATGCTCCCCATGCAATTGGTGTATTAACAAATTTAATAGGGAGTAAAAATGAATTAGAAAGTTGGTTAGACCGTTTATTTAATGTCAAATCTGGATTAAGTGGTCGTGAACAAGTTGATATCACTGGTTTAATTGGACAATATGCCCATGGAAATGAGCCTTCACACCATATTGCATATTTATATAATTACACTAATTCCCCTTCGAAAACACAATTTTATATCGATAAAATACTCAAAGAAATGTATTCTAATAATCCAGATGGACTAGCTGGAAATGAAGATTGTGGACAAATGTCATCGTGGTACGTTTTAAGCGCAATGGGAATCTATCAAATTGCACCTGGAAATCCTTATTTTGAAATTGGAAGACCAATTGGCAGATTTTCTGAAATAAATTTAGAAAATGGTAAATCTTTTAAAATATCTACCATTAATAATTCAAAATCAAATTGTTACATTCAAAAAATAACATTAAACGGAAAAGATATACAACGCTTATTCCTTTCATTTGACGAAATCAATCAAGGAGGAGAAATAGTAATTGAAATGGGAGCCTTACCAAATTCAGAGGTCAATAAATATGAACATGCGCCATCAATTCAAGAAGTGTCTAAAAGCTTTGTTCCTATTCCTCATTTTAAACAAGAAAATAGAACTTTTATAGATACTCTTGAAATAGCAATTGGTTATCCAATAATTAAAAACAGAAACTTTGAAATAAAATACACTTTGGATGGAACAGAGCCTACGTTAGAATCTCCTACTTATATTAAACCATTCAATATCAAAGAAACTACTAAAATAAATATTGCCCTAATAGATAATGATTCGAAAACCCTAGGTAAAAGCACAATGAATGAATTTGTAAAACGCGATTCAACAATTCATTTGAAACTAGAAACTCCTTTTGCAAATCAATATGCAGCAGGAGGTGAAAGTGCTTTAATTGATGGTATTACAGGAGGTACGGAATATCGAACAGGTGATTTTCAAGGATATTATGGAAAAAATTTAATTGCTGAAATAACTTTTAACACACCAAAATCATTAACTGAAATTGGATTAAATTGTTTAGAAGATACGAAATCCTGGATTTTTTATCCACAATCAATAAGCTTTGAAATTTCTTATGATGGTGTCCATTTTGTAAAATTAAAAACACTTGAAATAGCCCCATCAAAAGACCAAATAACAAAATCAACCAATTTATTTAAAGTTCAAATAGCTAATAAAGAAAAGGTTAAAAAAATTAAAGTCACCGCCATCAATTATGGTAAATGTCCAACATGGCATTTAGGTGCTGGATTTGACACTTGGCTATTTGCAGATGAAATAATCTTTCGTTAATAAGTTTTAAAAGCCTTTTGTCATATTAAAACTTTTAATTTTTAATAAATGGTTAATTTTACCACGCTAAAAATAAAAATGAAAATAAAATGAAAAAAATTAGTGTAATCTTATTTCTAGCTACATTCTTAATCAGTTCGCTTGTAAAAGCAGATGAAGGAATGTGGTTTTTAATGAACATTGAACGTTTAAACCATAGAGATATGGACAAAATGGGACTTCAATTAACATCAGAAGAAATATACAGTATTAATAATTCAAGTTTAAAAGATGCAATTGTGCAATTCAATGGTGGATGTACAGCTGAAATCATTTCAAAAGATGGATTATTATTAACCAATCATCACTGTGGATACGATGCAATAGCTGAGTTATCATCACCCGAACATGATTACTTAACGGATGGTTATTGGGCACCTGAAAAAAAGGCTGAATTAAAACCAAAAAGTTTATATGTTCGCTTTTTTGTAAGAATGGATGATGTTTCTCAACGTATTTTGTCCAAATTAAATGATAAAATGACGGAAGCAGAAAGAGAAAAAGCAATTAGTGCAGAAATAGCAATTATCGAAAGAGAAAACAACGAAGGAGGAAAATATACTGTTTCGGTGCGTTCTTTTTTTCAAGGAAATGAATTTTATTACTTTGTATATCAAGATTTCAAAGATGTTCGTTTAGTTGGTACACCTCCTTCAAGCATTGGGAAATTTGGTGGGGATACTGATAACTGGGAATGGCCAAGACATACTGGTGATTTTTCAATGTTCCGAATTTATGCCGATGCGAATGGAAACCCAGCTGAATACAGTGTTGACAACGTTCCGTTACACCCAAAAGTTCATTTAAAAGTAAATACTTCAGGTGTTAAAGAAAACGATTTCGCAATGATTTTAGGTTATCCGGGAAGAACAAATAGATGGATGCCAGCAGGTGGAATTGATCAAAATGTAAAATTTGCTTATCCTGCTTGGGTTGAAGCTTCCAAATTAGGTATGGATCAAATGAAAATTTACATGGATAAATCAGATGAAGTTCGTTTAAATTATGCCTCAAAATATGCTAGTGTTGCAAATTATTGGAAAAATCGCCAAGGTATGATTGATGCATTATCTAAAGCAGAAACAGCAAAAACAAAAGCAAAAAAAGAAGCTAAATTCAATAAATGGGCGAATAAAAAAGAAAACAAAGCTGTTTATGGTACTGTTATTGAAACACTGAACAAATACTATTCTAAAACGAATCTAAAATCAAAACACGACAATTATTTACAAGGGTTAGTTCGAACTTCTGATATGGCAATGACTCCGATGAGAATTGGAGCCTCTATCGAAAAAGCCTTAAATGAAAAAGATGATACAAAGAAAAAAGAAGCTTTAGCTAAATTAAAAATAATGGCCGAAGAAGCTTATGCAAGCACTTTTATCCCATTGGAAAAAGATGTTTTAGCAGCTCAATTAAATTTGTATGTTACTAAAGGAAATGAATATGGCTTATCCCCTTTTATATCTGAATTAGCTAAAAAGAACAATAATAATTTTGTAAATTATGTGAATGAATCATTCGCTAATAGCTTCTTCTCCAGTAAAGATGCTTTACTTAAATATTTAGATAATCCTACAATTGAACAATTAAAAAACGATCCTTTATACATTTTATCAAGTGATTTAATTGGTAAATTAAGAAATCGTAGTGAAGAACAAATTGCATTAGATGCAGAATATTTCAAAGCTTTTAGATTATTGGTTCAAGGAATGAGAATGGCTAATCCAAAAGCAAAATATTATCCAGATGCTAACAGCACTTTAAGATTAACTTACGGAAAAGTTGGTTCTTTACCTGCTGATCCAACAAATGACGCTAAGAAAAATTACTACACGACTTTGCAAGGATTGGTTGCAAAATATAAACCTAACGATCCTGAATTTGATCTCCCTCAAAAACTTATCGAGTTATATGAAAAGAAAGATTACGGCACGTACGCTGATCCAAGTGGGTATATGCCTGTAAACTTCTTAACAAATAACGATATTACAGGGGGAAACTCAGGTTCGCCAGTCTTAAATGGCAAAGGAGAGCTTATTGGCTTAGCTTTTGATGGAAACATAGAAGCAATGGCAGGTGATGTTATTTTTGATCCTAATTTACAAAAAACAATTTGTGCAGACATTCGTTACATATTGTTTATTATCGATAAATTTTCAAATGCCAAACATATTGTAGATGAAATGGAATTAGTGAAATAAATTCATAATATTTCTATTCTAAGAAGCTGTCCAAATAGGGCAGCTTTTTTTATTCACTAAATTTTAACTAAATTAAGAAACTCCTAAACATAGAAGTTTTTTTAATCTAAATTTAACGTTTAGCTAACTTTCAAATAAACAATATCGTCTTTCTTTGCTTTAACCCAAATAGTTAAGAAAATGAAATATTTTAATCCAATAAAAAAAGAAGAAAGTAGTGAAGTTTTTGATTTAAATCGCTTTTTAGAAAAAGGTTTAACTGCGGAAGAAAATGGTAAAATGGATGAAGCAAAAAAATGGTATTCTGCTGGTTTATTAAAAGCTAAAAATCATGAAAACAATGAAATGATTGAAATTTTTAATCGCTTTATATTTACATTATTTCTTTAATTCAACGGAAATATAATTGCGCCATTTTTTAAGTTTCTACTTTTTGAGTCATTTTTAATCCAAGGCATATTCATTGAGATTTCATTGTTCAATTGTTCATGCGGAAAATTGGTTTTTAAAACAAAAAAATTCTTTCGATTTATTTCATACTGAACTCCACTCCTACTATTTACAACTTGAATATTTAATTGAAAATCTTTAATCTTCCAATCTTTGTTTTTAATGTTAAAGTATCTTAAATTTCCAGGATAGATTTTTTGATAACTTTGAGCTATACGTTTAATTTTATTCAAATCAAATTTATCGGAATCATAAAAACAATACAATTTTTGTTGCTTTTTAACGATTAATAATGCTTTTGTGTGATTAAAAAAACAAATGTGATCTTCGTTCATCTGCTTAAATCTTCCAAATTCAATCAATGCAATAAGACTTATCGAAATTAACATAGTTGCTATTTGAATTGGGCGCTTCGATTGAAAGATAAAAAATGAAATCCCTAAGAAAAAACAGACTATTAACATCCATTTATCAAGTATAAATCCCATTGCTACCGAACCTGGTAATTCATCAATAAAATGAACCGTTTTAATTGTAAAAATTAATGAAAGAAGTAAAATAAATACATGCCATTTTCCAATCCATTTCGCCCACGAAAAAGCAAAAACCAATAAGCCAAAACCTAAAATCACTCCTGTTATAAACATTAATGCAATATTTGTTAAAATAAAATAATTTGGAAATTGATGAAAATAATACAATGTAAGAGGTACTGTAAAAACCTGAGCAGCAAGTCCAACTGCTGTAGTTTCCCAAAGTTTATTTAACCATTTTAATCGGATGAAAATTGATCTAGAAATTGGTTTATAAAACCAAAAAATCCCCAACATCGCTAAAAATGAAAGTTGAAAACCAATATCAAATAAGTTCAACGGATTCATTAACAACAAAACAAAAGCTGTAAAAAATAAATTGTTAATGGAAGAATAATTCCGCCCGCTTAATTGAGCCAATGTTAATACTGTAAACATAACCGTTGATCGTAAAACGGAGGCAGAAAGTCCCGACAAAATTGTATAAATCCAAATGATAATCAATGCAAGTACCAATGCTTTTTGTTTGGAAATGAATCTTGAAAACAACTTTAAAAAACGAATAATTATTTCTAATAATATTCCAATATGTAAGCCTGAAACTGCTAAAACATGCATTGCACCAGAGTTTCCAAAAGCACTAATAGTTTCAGAATCTAAATCTGTGCGCTCACCTAAAATCAATGCTTCAGCTACTGCCAATTCTTCCCCTTGCAAATTTTTATTTAATATTTTCAGTAAATAATTTTTGGCATTTAATGACCATTTTGTAAACCAATCTATTTGATTATCAATTTTGAAATAATTATTTTCTGAAACAAATGCAATTTTTGAAATAGCTTTACTTTTCCAAAAATATTCAGCATCAAATTCCCCAGGATTCCCTTTATTTTGAATGCTCTGTAAATTCGCATTTAACGAAATTTCATCCCCTTTTTCAATCTGATCACAATTTTGAAAAAAGAATACAGCTTTTTCTTTGCATGTTATAAAATCCCGTTTCTTTTTCAAGACAACAATGTCCGCTATAACTTTTAACCATTCATTTTCAAGATTCCCAACTTCTTTTACTTGAATCAAATACGAATCTCCCGAAAGATAATTTAAATCAAAATTTCTTTTATTATTTGAAAAATAAATTTCCGATAAAGAAAACATTCCAATTAAAAAAAACAACAATAACGTAACTAATACAAAACCATTTTGAAATTTATTTTTATAAAAATGTAACGAAATAAGAAAAGTTAATACACTCCATATCAACCAAAAGGAAATTTCAATCGAGGGATTAAAATACTCCGTCAATATTCCAAAAATGAAAGCTAAAGACAGTGGAACAAAAGGTGCGGTATAGAATTGTACTTTAATAAATTAAGTTTTTGTTTGTTCAAATTTAAAAATTTCTCTTGATATAAATATAAAATAAGTAAAAAATAATTAATATCCTATAGACTAACCGTTTGATTTTTTCTAAAGTTTCTCTTTAACTTCGATACAATAAATCTATCTTTACAACATGTTAACAAAAGCAAAAGAAATATTAAAATCCATTTTTGGATACGATTCATTTCGAGACCAACAAGAAAAAATAATAGAAAATATTCTTGCAAAAAAAGATACAATTGTTTTAATGCCAACTGGTGGAGGTAAATCTGTTTGTTTTCAAATTCCCGCTTTAATACTTGAAAATTTAACCATAGTCATTTCTCCTTTGATTTCTTTAATGAAGGATCAAGTCGATGCATTGAAAAGCAATGGTGTTGCTGCTGCTTTTTACAATTCATCCATGTCTGAGATTGAAAAAAAAGTAATACAAGAAAAAGCTGAAAAAAATGAATTAAAATTGCTCTACCTTTCTCCTGAAACACTTTTACAATTATCCAACTCATGGTTTTATAGTTTAAAAATAAGTTTAGTCGCAATAGATGAAGCCCATTGTGTTTCAATGTGGGGACATGATTTCAGACCTGAATACACTCAAATTAAAATCTTAAGAAATCAACTAATTGATATTCCATTTGTCGCTCTTACAGCAACGGCCGATCGAATTACACGAAAAGATATTGCAACCCATTTAGGTTTAGTTGATCCTATAACTTTTTTATCCTCCTTTAATCGTCCAAATTTGGAATTAAATGTCAAAGGAAATATACCTAAACAAAAGAAAATTGATCAAATCCTTGACTTTATAGAAAGTCGTTCCAATCAATCTGGTATTATCTACTGTTTAAGTAGAAAAGAAACAGAAGAGTGGTCACAAATACTTAAAAACAATAAAATAAATGCACACCATTACCATGCAGGATTAACTTCAGAGGAGCGTGATAAAATTCAAACCGACTTCATAAATGATGATATCGGAATAATTTGCGCTACAATTGCCTTTGGAATGGGGATAGACAAATCAAATGTACGTTGGGTAATTCATAATAATTTACCAAAAAACATAGAAGGATATTATCAAGAAATTGGTAGAGCTGGAAGGGATAGTTTAAAATCAGATACACTACTCTATTACAATTATCGCGATGTAAAATTACTAGCTGATTTTGCTAGAGAAAGTGAACATAGCCAAGTACTTTTAGAGAAACTGAATCGCATGTTAGAATATGCAGAAGCAACAACCTGTCGAAGAAAAATTTTGTTAGCCTATTTCAGTGAAGAACTGCATGAAAACTGTGGACATTGCGATGTATGTAAAAATCCACCACAAACTATTGATGGAACAATCTTAGCCCAAAAAGCTTTATCTGCTATTGCAAGAACAAATGAATCAATCGGAAACAATACTTTAATTGAAATATTAAGAGGAGCTAAAACAGCTGATATGTATTCCAAAAAATACAATGAATTAAAAACATTTGGAATTGGGGCCGATTTAAGTGTGAATGAATGGCTATTTTTCATTACACAATTTAAAAATATTGGCTTAATGGAAGTTGCTTATGATGACAGTATGCATTTTAAAATCACACCATTTGGAAAGAAAGTTTTATTCAACCAACTTAAAATTTCAATTGCCAATTATAAACCAAAAGAAAAAATTAATAACAAAAAAGTAAAACAACCAAAATTTGTTGAATCATTAAGTGAAAACGAACTGCTATTTGATCGGTTGAAATTATTGCGCAGAAAAATAGCAGTAGAAGAAAATGTACCTGCTTATATTGTATTCAGTGATGCAACTTTACAGGAAATGGCAAATGAAAAACCTCTGACAAATAATGATTTCTTAGCAATTCAAGGTGTCGGTATGCAAAAATTAAATTCTTATGGAGAAGAATTTATAACGTTGATTAAACAATTTATTGCTAATTCTACCCCGAAAAAAACAACCTATGACGAAACACTTGAACTCATACAACAAGGATTATCAATTGATGAAATAGCATTGATTCGTAAATTATCAAGCACAACTATTTTTTCTCATATTGCCAAATTATATGCTGATGGTTACCCCATCAAAGTTCAACATTATTTTGATGACGAGCAAGTTGAAAAAATAAAAAAAGTGCTCCCAAACTTTGAAAGCACTCTTCAATTAAAACCTATTTATGAAGCATTAAACGAGGAAATTGAATATGGTATTATTCGTTTAATTTTAACTTTTTTAGAAAAAAATCATGTTAATAATCAATTATCGTAATACATTAACATGTCCTTTAAAAGAATATCTTTCATCTGTTTGTATATCTCCAGCTTCTATTGTCCAAGTATAAGTACCTGCTTGGACAATTTTTCCATTATACGTTCCGTCCCACGAAGCATCTAAATCCATACTTTCCCAGATAATCTCACCCCAACGATTAAATATTTTCAAATTAAAACCATATACATCAACACCATTCATGTATATTTTCCATGTTTGATTAAATTGATCTCCATCTGGAGTAAATGTATTTGGAACAAAAAGTAAAACTTCATTATTAACCTTCACATAAAACAATACTGAGTCAAAACAATGATTCTCATTTTCAACAATTAATGTTACTGGATAATCAGCTATTATTTCAAGTGGATATTTAACATATAAATTTTCATTATGAGAAATTGGGGGATTTCCTTGAGGCATTATCCATGTAAAATTAACCACATCATTTGAACTTGAATTAATTAAATTTACTTTTGGATCAAACATAGATACAGGATTTGGATTTATCATAAATGATGCTTCAGGGTTTGAAAAAGTTTCAATCAAATCTGTATAAGTAGTATCATAAATACACCCGTAAATTGATGTAACCTTTACTTTAACTGTAAACACTCCTAATTTTTCATACTTATGAAAAATTAAATCTGAATTTGAATAAATCTGTACAAAACCATCTCCAAAATCAACTTCCAAGGTCTGAATATCTGAATTTAAAAGTGTATTATTAAAAAAATTAATCGTTAAAGGTAAACATCCATTGATGGTATCAGGCAATAATGATGGGATAATCTCTTGAGTTAAATTAATAGTCATACACAGTGTATCGGTTGGCGAGCCACATTGTTCAGAGAAAATAACACAATATTGATTTGAACTTAATTGAGGAATTACATTCATTGTTTGACCATTTCCAATTGAAACTCCATTTTCATACCAAGAATAAGTATATGGGGAGTTTCCTCCTGAACCTATCGCTGTAATAGTTACATTTGTTCCTGGGCAAACAGTTACATTATTCGTTATTGAATTTATCTGTAAAGGAGAAGGTTCAGTTATTGTAAAATTCGTACTAATAAAGCAACCCACCGGACCAGTTAAATCTAAAGTATAATTCCCAGGAATTAAATTATTTATGATTAAGGGCATTGTTGTCGCTATTGCTGGAGCACCATTCAAGGAATAATTAGAGATATTTAAACCATTTAATTGAATATTTCCATCATTTGCACTATTACAACTTACATTATTTACAATTGTGCTCGTTAGAGTCGAACTAATAATTTGAATATTTACAACAGAAAAATCATAACATCCATTATTATTAACAGTATATTTATAATTCCCTGAAGTTTGAATAGCTGGATTAAAAGGCATTATCACAACATTCCCATTTTGATCTGTCCACACACCATTTGCATCTGCATTCCCGATATAGGGAAATAAATCAAATGGTGGTAAACCATTACAAACGGTTAAAACTGAATCATGACCAGCATTAGGAATAGCCGAAAAAGTAACAATAACATCATCAGTGGTATGACATAATGGATGACCTATAGGATAAACATCTAATGTTAATACTTCCTGATTTACAACAGATATTATATTTGGATTTAAGATTAAAGGATTGTCAACAAAATTTACGGGTGTCCAGTTATAAATATAATTTGAAGATGATCCTAAACCATTGATTGTTCCATGTAATTGATAAGCATTACCTCCACAAATAGTTGTATCTATTCCAGCAAAAACAATTGGATCTGGGCTAACTGTTAATGTAAATGTTGTATCATACTGACAACCAAAATTATCAATTACAGTATATAAATAAGAATAAGTTCCTGAATTTTGAGGTGCCAATGTTAATACATCACCATCAGCTGATAAATTTGTCATAAATGGAGCAGGAGTTGTCCAATATGATGAATCTGAACCTAAACCTATTTGTGGTTCAAAAGTTGAAATAGTTGGATACATCGATGGATCTAAATTTAATGAAAATGCAAATAAAGTTCCATCATCAATAGCCCAATTATCAACTACAGATACCGTCCAAACCCCATTTGTCGGACAACCAACCAAATTGGATAAAGGCTGAATTGGTTCATAGTCGCCCGCTGGCAATGTTAACCCCCAGCCTCCTTGTGCATTTACCCAATCTACCCATGTATTTGTTGCTGTTGGTGTAAAACAATATGTAAAAGGTTGACCTTGAGTGGATGGATCATTGCAATCAACATTACTTTGGGTTACAGGAACTCCTAAATAAGTTCCACCACCTCCTTGTTGATGTAATATTACATTTTGCCCATTTGGACAAAACACCGTAATAACCAAATCTCCCATATATGAATGCTCTAAATCTATACAAATACTTTGAATTTGATTAATATTGGTAATTGTAGTTCCTGCTGCAAAACCAGTTTGTAATAAATCAACATTTTGAGCTACTCCTAATTGATCATCTGTTAAACAACCATCGTCAATTGCATTAGAATTTGGAAAACCATTCCACTCAACTTCATAATCATTTGGAATTGTCGTAAGAACTACTGACTCACCTATACACAATGTTGTATCATTTGGAAAACCATTAAAAGAAGGTTTAGTACCTACCAAAACTTGTAAATCAACCAAATTATTATTTATACATTCATTATCTTGATTATCATCTTGTACAAACAATTGTACTTTATAAAGACCCGGAACATTGAAAGCATGAGTTACATTCTGACCTAATGCAGTAGTTCCATCCATAAAATCCCATTTAAAATTAGCTAAATTAAAGCCTTGTTGAGCAAAAGATCCATTATCTTGAAAAGCAACATCTTCACCAATACAAACACGAATACTATCATTCGTTATACCATTTAATATTTTAGCAGCAGCCACGGGATCATCACATGGAGTTGAACATGAAACACTTGCTGAAAACATCCCTGTTCCAATCGTATTTGAAGTAAATCGTAACGTAATACAGCCAGTTAAATTTTGAGGTGTAGCCTGAATAACAACTCCTAATAATTCGTTGTTTTTATAATTCCCTAAAGTATTTGCTGCTGTAGAATTACCATCGTAAACATACATGTAATCAACATTTTCAACATTTGGAGCTGGATTATCATCTGCCATACTTAAAGCAAAAGTATTGAAAGTGATGGAAATCTGATCCCCAGGTGTTGAAGGACAAAAAGTAATAACAACATCTTCATTATTGGAATACCCTATTCCGCCTTGCCCACCTGAATCAATGATAAAACCATTACATGTCGAAAATGTTTGATTATTTACAGTTGAGTTGAGTTGATACTGAGTTTGAGCAAATGTATTTAATAATGAAAATAAAAAAAGGATAAATAATAGATGTTTTATACCATTCATTTTTTTAATAGTTATAATGTTTGCATACTAATAGTTCTATATGCAAACTTAAGCTCAAATAAAATACTTTTAGAAGTAATTTTTTCTTACAATTGAGTTTCAAAAAATAAAATTTCATTTAAAGTTATTCTTGAATTTTAATCTAAAAACATTGGATTAAATTCTTAGATTTTAACACAAAAGATGAAAAAAAGCTATTTGAATCAATAAGTATAACAGATTAAGTAAAAATACTTAATATTTGAAAACAAAAAGTAAAATACAGATATTACTTTTTCTGTTAAGAAAATAATGAATTTCTTTCCTTAAAAAGGACTTAAATTGTATTCCTAAATCGATTATTTTAATGAAAAACATCTAATCAACTAAATTCATTTTTTTCAATAAAAAAGAAGCATTCATATTTTGACAAATACCATTATTGATTTGATAACTAAAGAATAATTCCTCTTCAACTATTGTTGAATCAAAATAACGATTTACATAATTCACACTTTCATTTGCTAAATTACATAAAGATAAATCATGGGTTGCTATCACGCCTTTTGATTTCAATTTTGTTAGTTTTTGAAGAAATTTTGATGATCCTATTTCTTTATCTTTACTGTTTGTTCCTTTTAATATTTCATCTAAAATTATAAACACCCTCTCTCCACTTTCAATGGCATCTACTATAAATCTTAATCGCATTAATTCTGCATGAAAATAAGAACTTTCAACAGTCAAATCGTCACTTGTACGCATACTCGAATACAGGCGTAAAAAAGGAATTTCACATGCATCAGCTAAAACAGGAAAACCAGCATTTGAAAAAACAAAAATTAGTCCTAAACTTCTCAAATAAGTACTTTTCCCTGCCATATTAGGACCAGTAATGATTAAGAAATTTTCATTCTCTTTCATTGTCACATCATTTTTTACTTTCTTTTTAGAATTTACAAACGGATGACCTATTCCTTTTATATCTATTATAGACTTATCTTTAAAAGTTGTGAAACAAGAATCATTATTATTATATTTGAATACTGCACCTGAAATCCAAACTTCAATTTCTGCTATTTTAGCTTCCCATTCATCAATTTTAGAAACATTTTTTTGCATCCATTTATCTAATTGATAAAGCATTTGAAAATCCCAACAAAAAAGAAAATTTAACAATATACCAACCAATAAATTCAATCTAAACTCAAATCTTTTAATGATTAAATTAAATTCATTAATTGAAGATAAAACACTCTCATTTGAATCAAAAAAAGTAGCTTGTTCTTCTTGAAATTGAGAATCTTTAATTTTTAAACTTTTAAATAATTTCAATTGTTTCAAAACTATTTTAATTCGTGCTGACTGATCTGTAACTATTAAAGCAATTCGATTTGAATGTTTAACAAAGCTAATAACTGGCAATAATACAATCGAAAAAATAGTACTAAAAACGATTCCATCTATTTTCCCCATAAACAACAAGGTCAAAGACGAGAGAGCTAAAATGGGTAAGAAAAAACGAAAGAAATTCAATCCTGCCGGTAAAGTATATGCTAAATCTCTTAATTTACCTAATGATTTAGGATGTCCTTTATCTTTTTTCAAAACAACTCCTTCAGACATAAATTCCTGACACCATTCAAGATGATTCGTTAATTCCTGAATCGCTTTATTATTCAAACCAATCTTTTCGGCTCCATACATCAAGGTATGTGCTAATGTGTTTTTCCCTTGAATTGAAACAGTTCTATTTAACAATTGAAAAATGCTTTTAGGCCCAAAAATATCTAAATCGTGTGTAAAAGGATGTTTTGAATCCTTGAATTCATTTCCTTCATCAAACATACTCCAATCACCTTCCAATACTTGTAATTCATTTGCATTAATTTCAATAAGAATCAGCATTTTATCCCGTTCATATTTCGCATCAACAGAATAACTTACGGCAATTAAAAATAAGGTAAAACATAAAATAGCAATTGGAAAAACAAATACACTCCCCCATAAAAAGTAAAAAGTTAAAATGGTTGAAACGAAAAAAAATAACCTTAGAAGACTTAATAAATGATATTTCCTTTGTGCTTTTACTAAAATGATATTCAAGTCAGCAATTCTATTCTTATAAAATGTATGTTGTTTCACTATTTTTTATTTCAAAACTAACAATTCTAGATAAATTACAAGCATTTAAACACTATTTTATAGATCTATTTCTTCAAATATTAATAACTTAAGATTCTATGTTCATATCCTATAAAAAGTATGATTTTATTTTTCCTTTTGAAATCACAATTTCATTTATATTTGTAACAAAATAGAATGAATTTATTTTTTCATTCGAATTGAATACTAAAATAAATTATAAAAAATATAAACAGATGAAAAATGTAGCTGTTATTGGTGCTGGAACAATGGGAAATGGAATTGCTCATACTTTTGCACAATTTGGATATAAAGTTTCTTTAATTGATGTTGCCCAAGCATCTTTAGATAAAGGTCTTTCTACTATTGAGAAAAATTTAGATCGTCAAGTAACAAAAGGTTCGTTAACTGAAGAAGATAAAATACAAACATTAGCAAACATCACGACTTATACTTCTATCCAAGAAGGAGTGAAAAACGTAGAATTAGTTGTAGAAGCTGCGACAGAGAACATTGATTTAAAATTAAAAATATTTGCTGATTTAGATAAATTTTCTGATGCAAATACTATTCTTGCGTCCAATACATCTTCCATTTCAATCACTAAAATAGCTTCTGTTACTTCTCGTCCAGATAAAGTAATCGGAATGCATTTTATGAATCCTGTTCCAGTTATGAAATTGGTTGAAATTATTCGTGGATATTCTACTTCTGATGATGTTACAAATATCATTATGGAAACTTCTAAAAAATTAAATAAAGTTCCAGTTGAAGTCAATGATTATCCGGGCTTTATTGCCAATCGAATTTTAATGCCAATGATCAATGAAGCAATTTGTTCTTTATACGAAGGAGTTGCGGGTGTTGAAGAAATTGATACTGTAATGAAACTAGGAATGGCTCACCCAATGGGACCATTGCAATTAGCTGATTTCATAGGTTTAGATGTTTGTTTAGCAATTCTGGAAGTATTACATAACGGATTTGGAAATCCAAAATACGCACCTTGTCCCTTATTAGTAAACATGGTTGTTGCAGGTAAAAAAGGAGTTAAATCAGGAGAAGGTTTCTATTCATGGAACCACGGAACAAAAGAATTAATTGTAGCAGATAATTTCAAAAAAAAAACATTAATTAGTTTGTAAATTTTATTTAAGCCTAAAACGTTTTATTCCTAAAGTCCTTTCAATACTTTTGAAAGGACTTTTTTCTTTCTTCCAAATTAAGAAATGTCTAAAATTATTGAATAAACAAATTTTATTGAATTTTTCAATCAAAAGAAACAAGTTTTTTTAGCAATTAGAAATACGATTAAATATTTAAGAGGAAAAGACTTAAAACATGGAAGTCACAATAAATTTAGAATTTCTGAAGCAAATTAAACAATTTATTCAACTTAATTTTAAAATGTTTTGAACAACAAAGAACGGTATTAAATTTTTGTGACTATCTTTGATTCATGAAGTTTGTATATCCTGAATTTCTATGGGCTTTTGGTGTTTTATTGATACCACTTATTATCCATTTATTTAACTTTCGAAAATACAAAACACTCTATTTTTCTAGTTTACAATTCATTAAAGTTGTAGATCAACAAACACGCTCCACTCAAAAATTAAAACATCTTTTAGTCTTCATTGCAAGATCTCTTTTTATTATTTGTCTTGTTATTGCTTTTGCTCAACCATTTATTCCGGTTACAAATAATAAATCAAAAGGTGGAAAACCTGTTCTGGCTATCTACATAGACAATTCATTTTCTATGGCCATGAAAGGAACGGAAGGAGAGCTAATTTCTGAAGCCAGAGAAATGGCTCGTAAAATGATTTCAAATTCTAACCTTGACACTCGGTTTATGTTAGTCACAAATAACATGAATGGTATTGAACAACGCTTGGTTACAAAAATTGAAGCCTTAGAAAGACTAGATAAAATTGAATTTTCGCCAATCATTCGTGAAATTGGGGAAGTTATCGAATGGGAAAAAGCGGCAATTCAAAATGAACATGAAACAAAACAAAAAATTGGCACGAAACAATTCGTTATTTTTTCTGATTTCCAAAAATCAACAGCTTCATTTCAAAATTTAACAAAAGATGAAGAAAGTTATTATTATCCTGTCAAAGTTACATCTCAAGATCCAAGTAACTTAACGGTTGATTCTTTATGGTTCACTTCACCGATTCAAAAAATAGGTCAAAACAATGAATTAAATGTACGTGTTCACAATTACAGTTCCAAAGATATTATTAACGTTGAAGTTCACTTAGAAGTAGATCACATAAAACGAGATGTTTTTTTAGATATTCCAGCGAATAATTCTACTACAACAGTCTTTAATTACACGGAACAAACGTCAGGAATCAAAGAAGGAAAAGTAAGTGTAAATGATAAGCAATTTTATATTGACGACGAATATCATTTCAGCTATTCTGTTTCTAAACAATCATCCATATTAATCATTAATGGTGATAATGCGGTAAATAATATAGCAACGGTATATAGTTTGGATAATTTTTATACGGTTGAAACGATTGAACAAACTAGTTTCACATTAGACGCATTAAATAATAAAGATTTAGTCATTATCAATGGGGCCAAGGAAATTCCAAGTGGATTATCCGAAAACATGATAGATTATGTCAACAACGGAGGAGCTTTAGCATTGTTTCCAGGTGAAAACATTGATCTTAATTCGTGGAACAACTTGCTATTAAGTCTTAAAATGCCAACTTTAAGTAGTGAAATTTCTGAAGGAGTAAAAATCAAAAATATCAATTATGACGATGTCTTTTTTAAAGAAGTATTTGAGAAAAAACCAATAAATTTAAATTTACCAGCTATTTCTAAATCATATAAAGTTAACAATACTTCCAACTCATTGTCCATGGGCTTACTATTTTTACAAAATGGAAATCCTTTATATTCTCGAACTACAAATGGAAAAAATGTTTTTTTATACGCCAGTTCGCTAACTCCCAACTACGGAAGTTTTACAACAAATGCTTTGTTTAGTACGATCTTATTAAGAACTGCTGAATTAAGTAAACGCAAAACGCCTATCTCATTAATAATTGGAGAAGATTCAAAATTCCCAATCTATTTCGTTTCCAAAAATGAAATTCCAATTCACTTAAAAAACAAAGAGGTAGATTTTATACCTCGAACAATTAAAAATTCAGGCTCTACTTCTATTTCTATCAGTGGAATGGAAGCAATAGAAAATTTAAAAGCGGGAACATATTCAATCATTGATGATGGAAAAAAAGGAGCAATCTCTTTAAATTATAACCGAAAAGAATCGAATATCGAAGTATTAACTGAGAATGAAATTCACGAAAAATTAAATGAAAAAGGAATTAAACATATAAAAATATCTGAAATTTCAGAAGGACAAAGTTTAACTAAAATTGATTTAGATAAACCTTATGAATATTGGAGAATATTTTTGATACTCTCACTAATATTCATCCTAACAGAAATTGCATTATTGAAATTTTGGAAAAAATAAAACGAGTCAAATGAAAATTCTTATTAAAAAAGCTCAAATTTTAGATTCTACTTCTAGTTTTTTCAATCAAACCTTAGACATATTGATTGAAAATGGAATCATTAGTAAAATTGAAAAGTCAATCACAGACAATGATGCTAAACTAATAGAAGGAAAGGATATTGCTATTTCACAAGGTTGGGTAGATTTGAAAGCTAATTTTTGTGATCCAGGCGAGGAACATAAAGAAACAATTGAATCAGGCTTGCAAGCTGCTGCTTTTGGTGGTTATACACATGTTGCTATTTTACCTAGTACACATCCCGTTGTTGATGGTAAAACGCAAGTGGAATATATTTACCGTAAAGCTGAAAAAGAAATTACAAGTATCCACCCTATTGGAGCGATCACTGAAAAAATGGAAGGCAATAATCTTTCAGAAATGTATGACATGTATCAATCTGGAGTTAGAATGTATTCAGATGATTTAGTACCTGTAAATTCTGGTATTATGTACAGAGCCCTTTTGTATAGCAAAAACTTTGGTGGGAAAATAATTGCCTTTTCCAGAGATTATTCAATAGCTGGTAAAGGAATGGTTAATGAAGGAGAAGCTTCTACGAAAACAGGTTTAAAAGCTGATCCAACAATTGCTGAAATCATTCAAGTTGAACGAAATATACGCTTAGTTGAATATACAGGTGGCGCCATTCACTTTACAGGTATTTCATGCGCTGAAAGTGTGAATTTAATTCGAAATGCTAAATTAAAAGGCTTAAACATTACATCTGATGTACATGCCTCTCATTTAATTTTTAATGAAACTGCCGTATTAGATTTTGATTCAAATTTCAAATTAATGCCTCCTTTAAGAAGAGAACATGATCGTTTAGCTTTATGGGAAGGTGTAAAAGATGGAACGATTGACACTATTGTTTCTGATCATAGGCCAATGGATAAAGAAGAAAAAGATGTTGAATTTGACAATGCTTCATTCGGTATAATTGGACTTCAATCCGTATTTTCTTCACTTCAAGAAGCCAAAGAATTTGATTTAAATACCGTTATCGATGCTATTTCTATTCGCTCAAGAAAAATAATAGGGATCGAAAATAAAACTATAGAAGTGAGTCAAAAAGCTGATTTAACAATTTTTAGCCCTTCTGAAAAATGGATATTTACAAAAGATTCTATTCTTTCCGCAACTATCAACACGCCTTTTCTTAATAAAGAAATGACTGGATGTGTCGTTGGAATTATTAATAATGCTAATTTAGCACTTAAAGATTAAAGAAAATGGCAGAGAAAAAAACATTTTTAAAACAGTTTTGGAAAGAGAAAAAAATGGTAGGTTCAATTCGACCAAGTTCTCGTTTTTTGACAGAAAAAATGTTAGAAAATGTTGATTTTCAAAATTCCAAAGTAATTATTGAACTTGGGCCTGGAACAGGGGTTTTCACAAAAAAAATCATTGAATCTATGTCTGCTGATACAGTTCTTTTAGTATTTGAATTGAATGATAATTTTCATGCATTGCTTCATAATGAAATAAAAGATCCTCGTGTGATATTAATTCATGACAGTGCTGAAAAAATAGATCAATATTTAATGATGAACAATTTACACGCAGCTGATGTCATCATTTCGTCTTTACCTTTTGCAAATTTCCCCGAAGATTTAAGAGATCGTATTATTCAAAAATCCTTCAGTTCCTTAGCTCCGAAAGGATTATTTGTTCAATTTCAATATTCAACTCAAAGTAAAAAAATTCTTAAAAACATTTTTAAGGATGTTTCTATTTCTTTCACTCCTTTAAACTTCCCTCCCGCTTTTGTTTATACTTGCAAAAAATGAATTTCTTTACCGTTCAATCAATGAATTAACAATATAAATAAATCCTTGTTTTTTTTGGCATTTGTTTTGCCTATATTCGATTAAAACAACGAATTATGAAAACAAAAATAGCTTCTCCGAAAATACTTCAAAAAGAAAGTAAAATAGAATTCAAAAAATATTCAGGTATTGATGCCGCATTAATAAACCTTGGTATAAAATTAACAAATGAAAAAGCCTCAAAAAAATCTTGAGGCTTTTTACGCTAAAAATCCATGCCTCCACCACCAGAATCTATGCCTGTCTTAGGCTTATTCATCATTTCTATTTTCCCAAATTTATACGTAACTGTTAAATAAATACGTCGTGTTAACCATTTAAATTCAGCATCTTGTTGTATTGTTGGTTGTCTAACTTTCAATGAAAACCCTTGTCTGTCTAAAACATCCGAAACACGTAAGCCTATTGCCCATTTTCCTTTATACAAACTTTTTTCAGTAGAAATTTCAATGGCTCCTCTTCGTTGAATAATTCCTTGAGCAGTCGTCTGTGGCGCATTGTATTGAATATTTAATTGAGTCGTCATCGAATGTTTCCAATATTCAATAGATCCAACATATTTGGCACTGAAATTAAAACCACTATTGTTATAATTGTAATTTGCCGTATTATCGATAAAACGAATATAGCTACCGTTAAAAGAAATCATATTTCTCCACCATTTTGTTGGCTTATAAGACAATACAAATTCAACTCCTCCACTATGACTTTGATCAATATTAGCAAAAGTAATAGTCGCAGCATTGGTACTTGTAAATATTTTCACACGCTGTATCACATCAGTTGTATATCGGTAATACAAACTCGTAACAATATTAACCTTCTTTTTATCTATTGAATATCCTAAATCAAATGAATTAATATATTCTGGCTTTAATGCTGGATTTCCTTTTCTTAAATTAAACGGATCAGCATAACTTGTAAATGGATTCAAATCTTCAGAAGAAGCTCTATTTATTCTTCGACTGTAACTTAAACTCCACTCCGTATTTTCTCGATGATTGTATTTGAAATGTCCTGAAGGATAAATATTGAAGTAATTATTTGTGAATTTCTCATTCATTGACTTTAAAAACGGGTTCTGAAAAGCTTGTTCGAATCTTAAACCTCCCTGATATTTGAATTTCCCCTTTTGTTGTCCATAAATAGCATACGCACTGTAAACCTGTTCATTATAAGAATATATAAAATTCGACAATGTATCTGTAAAATAGTTTTGGGATAATGTATCCATCGTTTGAGATGTTGTATTTACACCTAAATTTCGCACTATTGCTTTCACTCCTGCTTCAATTCGAGCTTTTTTAGAATCAATTATCCGAATAAAATCAGTTTGTCCGGTAAAAACATTGTTTTTTTCTAAATCTGTCAATTTTTGATTTTTGGGAGCGAATGCATTTAAAACGCTATCTGTTGTATAATACAACTCCTGATAATAGCCATAATTATCACTGTTTCCTAATGATTCTGTAAAATTCGTTTCAAAAGTTCCTTTTTTATCATTTAACTCCAATTTATGATTTAAATTAATATCTAAATTTTGCTGGTAAGTTGGGTCATACGAGCTTCTTGTCCAGTAATTTTGTAACAGATTTTGACCATTGTATAAACGATTCGTTAAATTCCCTGTTCTAGCTCGATCACTAGATGTTCCAGCAACAGAAAAGCCAATAGTTTGACTAGATGAAATATAGAAATCTGACCCAATTTTCAAAGAATGTGTTAAATTTGAATCCATTCCCAAACGACTTTGATTTAATTTAGAAATAACTTGATCATCAATCAATCTTTTTAAATCTCCAAAGTTATTACGATAGCCAACAGAATATTTGTAAGAATAATTGACATAAGAATTTATTTTAGAGTTTCTTATGCTAAAACTAAGTGATGTATTATATAAATCTTTTGTTCCTGCGGTTGCACTAATCATTCCATTTGTCCCTCTTAATTTATTTTTTTTCAAAACAATATTAATAATTCCAGAAGTGCCATCAGGATCATATTTAGCAGAAGGATTCGAAATTATTTCAATTCGTTCAATTTGACTTGCAGGAATAGCATCTAATAGACTTTTTCCATTTCCACCAGACATAGAACTTGGGCGGCCATCAATTAATATAGTGACATTACCATCACCTCTTAATGAAATTTTACCATCTTGATCAATATCTACTGAAGGAACTTTAATTAAAACATCATTAGCCGAACCACCCTTTGTCGAAAGATCAGTACCAACATTATAGACTTTTTTATCTAAGCCAATTTCAAAAGCATTTTGTTTTCCGACAATGTTAACTTGATCTATCGTATTCGTTTTTGAAATAATTAACAATAAAGACTTTAAATTTATAAAAATAGTAGCATCATTCAATTCAACAGGAGAGGTTTTCACAAGATCATAACCAATAAAATCAACAGTTATATAATAAATTCCATTAGGAACATTCAAAATGTTAAAATTCCCTAAGCTATCTGTAACATCTCCTTTTATAAAAGTAGAGTCAATTTTTGAAAATAATTTCACTGTTGCAAATTCAACGTTTGCATTCGTTGATGAATCTTTTACGTTTCCAATAATTTTACCTTTAAATTCTTGAGAAAATGAAAAATTCGACAAACAAATAAAGAAAAGAATTTTACAATAAATCTGAAAAAATGAATAAATTTTATAGTTTAACATTTACCAACAAAGTTTAATGTAAAATTAACAAAAGTTCGATTCTTATAAACATAAAAAAAGTTCGATATAAAAATATCGAACTTTTTTGTAGCGAAGACGAGAGTTGAACTCGTGACCTCAGGGTTATGAATCCTGCGCTCTAACCAACTGAGCTACTTCGCCATGTTTTTCAGGGTGCAAATATAAGAGTTATTTCGTTAAAGAAAAGAATTTTTAAAAATTTTATTTAAAAAGAATTTTTAAATAATTCTATCTTATTTTTTTTCAAGATGTTATCAACAAAAATTCATTTGAATTTCAATTATATAGCTTCTTTAGTCGTATAAAAATAAACTTTTATCGAAAAATAACTTTAGAACTACATGTTTTATTTGTAAATTAGAGAATTAAGTCTGATAAAAACTAAAAGAAAATGGATAAAATAAAATTCGAATTAGAATTTTTGTTAAAAACTTCCCCAAGAGTTTTAGAAAATATGATTACAACTCCTGCAGGACTAAGTGAATGGTTTTCAGATGATGTTAGTATAAAAGATGATGTTATTACTTTCAAATGGGACAGCGGTGAAGAAATTGCAAGACTTTTATCTAAAAAAATAACAGATAAAATTAAATGGCAATGGATTGAAGATGAAGAAGAAGGAATTGAAACCTATTGTGAACTTCGCTATCATATTGATCCATTGACAAAAGTTGTCGTGTTAAATATTACGGATTTTGCAGAAGAAGATGAGATTGAAGAATCGAAAAGACTTTGGGAAAAACAAATAAATCAAATGAAACAAACATTAGGTGCATAATTTGTAAATATCCCTTACTTTTGCAGTTCAAAAATTAATAAATTGAAACGGCTTTACGTTTTTAGTATAAGATCATTTATAGGTCCCTTTATTGTGACCTTTTGTATTTCTATGTTCATATTAATTCTTCAATTTCTATGGAAATATATTGATGATTTAATGGGAAAAGGAATCTCTATTGCCATAATTTTAGAATTACTGTTTTATGTTTCAGCAAGTTTAATTCCATTAGCCTTACCTTTAGCTATTTTATTGTCATCAATCATGACCTTTGGAAATCTTTCTGAACACAATGAATTAACAGCATTAAAATCCAGCGGACTGTCTCTTTATAGGATCATGAAGCCATTAATTGTTGTTGTTATTTTCATTGCTACAGGTACTTTTTACTTTTCTAATTATGTAATTCCTGTTTCTACTCTTAAATGGCATTCTTTAATCTACGATATTCAAAACACCAAAATTTCAACAATTATAAAACCTGGTGTTTTTAGCAAACAATTAGATGGATATGCAATTAAAGTCAAAAAAGAAGAAAATAATACAGTTGAAGACATTTTAATTTACGACCACACTGACCCGAACAAAATAAAAACTATTCGAGCTAAAAAAGGGCGTATTTACAAAGCTAATAATGGAAAATATATTTTTTTCGAATTAATCGATGGAAATCAATCTGAAGAGTTAAACCCTCAAGTGCCTACTTTTTTACCAAATGGACAAATTCATCAAAATATTGAAAACTATAGAAAAGCTACTCAAACAGCATTTACAAAATCAACGATAAAAATAGATTTATCTGGATTTAGTATTGATAAAACTGACGAAAATATGTTCAAACAAGAATATGAAATGTTAAATGTTTTTCAAATGAAAGTTGCTATTGATTCTATTCAAAAAAATGCAGATAAAACTACAAACAATTTTTTAAATTCTTTAAAAAATGACCATTTATTCTTTGCAGCAAAGAAATTTTCAAAAGATTTAAAAAATTCATCTCTGAATAAATTAATTCCCTTTGATGCGAAAGAAATAATATTTGACACTGTAAACACAAATGACAAAATTCTGGCTCTAACCAATACAAGTATTCGATTGAGACAAAAAAACGATAATTTAAATGCTCAAAAAGAATTTATGTCCACTATAGACTTTTCTATGATTCAATTTGCAGTTTCCTTTCATAAAAAGTTTGCTTTATCTTTTGCTATTATTGTTTTATTTTTTGTGGGCGCCCCACTTGGTGCAATAATCAAAAAAGGTGGATTTGGAGCCCCTGTTGTAATCGCTGCTTTATTATTTATGGTCTATTTTGTATTATTTTCTGTTGGAGAAAGTTTAGCTGAAGAACAAATCGTATCTCCATTTGTCGGTATGTGGTTTGCGACTCTAACCTTAACTCCTTTTGCTTTTCTTTTTATGATTTCCGCAGCGAATGACTCCCCTATTTTCAATAAAGAATCCTATCAAAAAGTTTGGAAAGCCATCTCATTTAAAAAGAAAAAATGAATATTTTATATTTGACGAATAAGCCCATTTATCCCATTTCTGATGGTGGATCTGTTGCTATGAATCAATTTTTAAAATGCTTATTACATGCAGGATTCAATGTTAAAAATTATACTATATCAACACCCAAACACCCTTTTGAAATATCAAATTTCCCTGAAAAATTAGAAAGCATTATTCGACCAGAAAATTTTTATATTAAAACGAATGTCAATCCTTTAGACGCATTTAAAAACTTATTCAAAAAAGATTCTTATAATATTAATCGATTTTATTCTAAAAAATTTGAAAACAAAATAATTAAATACATACAAGAAAATAATATTCAATTATTAGTTATCGAAAGTATTTTTTTTGCAAATTATATCGATCAAATAAAAAAGGAATGTAATATTAAGATATTATTAAGAAGTCATAATGTTGAGTTTCAAATTTGGAAAAAACTTGCAATCAATGAAAAATTTTTATTAAAAAAAATATATCTGAAGAAGCTTGCTAATGATATACAAAAACAAGAAGAATTACTTATTCAAAAAGTTGATGGTGTTGCCTGTATTTCAAAAAGTGATAAAAATTATTTTAAAGTAAATTTTCCAACAATAAAATTAGCAACAATTCCAGTTGTCATAGAATCCAATCAAATTATTTCAAATTATGAAAATTTTCATTTTTTTCATTTAGGATCTATGAATTGGAAACCAAACATTCAAACTGTTGAAATATTAATACATACAATATTCCCATTAATTAAAAAAAAATTACCTCAATCCAAATTAATTCTTGCAGGTTCAAATATGCCTGAAAAATATAAATCAAATCCAAAAGACGGTATTGAAATTAAAGGGTATATTGATGATGTTCCTGAATTCATGTCTCAGAATGGTATAATGCTTGTTCCTTTAATGTCTGGATCGGGAGTTAAAATCAAAATATTAGAAGGATTAAATATGGGAATTCCCATAATCACAACATCCATTGGTGCAGAAGGAATAGATACTTGCTTGAATAACAATCCCTCTAAGCCAACATTAATCGTTGAAAATGATTTTAAAAAATTTAGTGAAGAAGCTATAAAACTGGCAACTTCGTTTGAAAATAGAAAAATGATTGGTCAAAATGGTCTAAAATTGATTCAAAAAAAATATAAAATTGAAAATGTAACTCAAAAATTAATTGAATTCATCAAATACATATCCTAAAAAAAATATAGTCATTATATTATCTCGATTCCCTTTTCCTTTAGAAAAAGGAGATAAATTACGTGCTTTTTTTCAAATTAAAGAACTTTCACAAGATTATGACATCACTTTAATCACCACAACAGATGTTAAAGTAAAACATTCAGATATTCAAAAATTAAGACCTTTTTGTAAAACGATACATCTATTTAAATTGAGTAAAATTTCAATTTTGTTCAATGTTACACTTCAATTTTTCACGAATAAACCTTTTCAAATTGGCTATTTTTATTCTTCTAAAATCAATTTCAATATTCAAAAAATAATTAATGATTTAAAACCGGAACATATTTACTGTCAATTAATTCGTGTATCTGAATACGTCAAAAACTATCATTTATGCCCCAAAACAATTGATTATATGGATGCTCTTTCAAAAGGAATAGAAAGAAGAATCGAAAAATCGCCTATTTATTTAAAATGGTTTTTCAGAAGCGAATCCAAAAGATTAGCAAATTATGAATGTAAAATATTTGATTATTTTGAAAATCATATAATCATTAGTGAACAAGATAGAGAATATATACTTCATCCCAAAAGAAAAAATATAATTTGCGTCCCAAATGGTGTCGATTCAACCTTTTTCCAAACTTATAAATCTATAAAAGATTTTGAACTAATTTTCGTAGGTAATTTAAGTTATAAGCCAAATATTGAAGCTGTTCATTACATTTCCACTAAAATTCTTCCATATTTCGAAGAAAAAAAAATTTCGTGTCATTTTTTAATTTCAGGAGCTTCACCGCATTCTTCAATTACAAAACTTGCTTTTCAAAAAAAGAACATTACTTTAACCGGTTGGGTTGACGATATTAAAACGTCATATAAACGTGGTAAAATTTTTATTGCTCCAATGATGATCGGGACTGGAATGCAAAATAAATTATTAGAAGCAATGGCTTTAGGCATCCCATGTATTACAACGACTTTAGCGAACAATGCAATTAATGCAGTACACTTAAAATCGATTATAGTTGCTGATACAGAAAATGAATTTATCGATGCAATTGAATCATTATTAAATGATAAAAAATTATACGACACCATTTCAATTGAAGGAAAAAAACATATAGAAATTAATTTCAAATGGGATATTACAACTAATATTATTAAAAACATTATTCAAAATGCTTAAAATCTTATTTTTTATTGCAATTATTAATATCTTATGTTCCTGTTTAAAAAAAATTGACTACCAATTTAAAATCCCTGCCAATGTACATGTGATTAATCCTAATTTATTTGAAAACCATGAAATTGAGAAAATTATTGAAAATCCATTAATAAATAAAAATAATTGGAATGATTCATTGATTAAATTATATAAAATTAAAAAAATAATTATTGCAAATAAAAGTATCAATAATCCAGCTGTAAATCGTCTTGAATTGATTTATTGTTTTAGAAAAAACGGAACTCCAAAATCTTTTCAAATAATTGATAATGAAGATAATTCAAAAATAATTGCATCAAACATTTACAAGTATAAAAATTCAAATGACTATTCAATAACAAGTGAAATATTCAATCATAATTATTGCCATTATTCTTTACACCATAAAGTTCTAAAAGAATATGAAATTTTCTATTTTGAAAAAACAAAATGTGATAGAGATACATTAATTATATTAAAAAATAAAAAATTATATCAATTCAATATAGAAAAATTTAATAATAAAATTACTAAAATAGAACTATTAAATTACTCAAAATCAAATATATTCAGTTGTAAAAATTTCATTCAAAACAAATTACACATTCAATCATTTGAAGATATTAAAGTTGAAATAACTACTTTTTCAAATGATAAACCTCAAGGCACATATAGCACTGATTTTAATTGGAACAAAACTAAATGTATTCGGAAATGGAAGTATAACTCTAAAGGAATGCTGGTAAATTTGAAAATATGGGAACAAAATAATTTATCAAAAAATTTCAATTTCAAATATGGAAAAAATGATTTACTAGAAAAATTTCAACTCAATAATCAACAATACACAATTAAATATTTATAATGTTATCTAAGGAGCAAAGAAAAGAATTGAATACCTTATTTTGGTCTGGTTTCCAAAAATTCATGACTAAAACAAGATCTTCTAATGGAAAAAAAATAAATTGGATCAATTATCCTTCTGATGTGAAAAATATTTACATACGAATCGAAGTTGATTCGAATGGAGCGCGTTTATGTCTTGATATTCAACCAAAAGACAATGAAATTAGAGCCTTAATTTGGGAACAGATGACGGAATTAAAATTTGTTCTTGAGAATATTATGGATTATCATACTCATTGGATTGAAGAATATTGCTCTGAACAAAATAAAGTTATTTCAAGGATTAGTTGGGAAGAAAATACGTTAAATATTTATAAACTTGATGAACATTTTAAAATTTATGAATTCTTAAGAGAAAGATTGATTAAATTTGATCTATTCTATCAAGAATATAAAGAGATTCTTATAGCTTTAGTTAATTAATATCATAATAATAATGCAAAAAATATTCTTTCTTTTTTCAATAATTTCAATCCCTTTTTTTGGTCATAATCAAACTGATATATTTTTAGAAGATTTTCAAAATGGTATTCCAAATAATTGGTCTATTGTAGATAATGATGGACAAACTCCTTATTATACAGAATATAACAATGCCTGGATAACAACAGTTGACCCAGAAAATATCAATGATACTGTTGCCAGTTCAACATCCTATTTTGTACCATCAGGAATAGCAGATCGCTGGTTAATTACCCCATCAATAAATCTAGGGACATTTGGAAATTTTGTTTCATGGAATGTAAAATCTCAAGATGCTAGTTTTCCTGATTCTTATGTAGTTCTTATCTCTACAACTGATGCGCAATTATCTAGTTTTACTGATACAATAGCATTAATTCAAGAAGAAAATTTTGAATGGACCACGAGAACGGTTGATTTAAGTGAAAATGGATTTGATAATCAAACTATTTATATTGCTTTTATTAATAATACAAATGATGGTTATAAACTCTATATGGATTCCATTCATGTATGGAAAAACGACCCTGTTTCAATCATGGAAATTCAAACAAATAACTTCAGCATCTCTCCTAACCCTACATCAGATAATATTCATATTCAATCGAATACCAAGGTGGAAAAAATAGTGATCTTTAATGAAATCGGTGCTGTTATTTTAACATCCACTTCTAAAGATGTTAATGTCTCAAATTTGAATAATGGCGTTTATTTTTTAGAATTACAAAGTAACGGAATTACTTCTATTCAAAAATTTATAAAAAATTAGAATTCAGGCAACGGAATAAGTACTAATTCAAATTGATTTTTAATACCTTTCAAAGGTTTAAAAACTAATTTATCATTTGATTTGATATTAAATTTGTATCTCCATTGATTTTTTTTAAACTTAATAAATATTTCTTTTTTTTCTTCATTCAGATAAAATATACCTTGATAATTTTCTTTAGTCGCAATTTTATCTATTTTAGTCAATAAGACTTTATTTGTTTTATAAAAAATTAGAATATCTCTATTTTTTCTTTCCAAAGATGCATAATTTTTATGATCTCGATTTATTTCATCAATCAACCATACTTTACTGTTTGAATCATGAAAAAAAGAGGAATGATCTATTGGATTTAATTTGTATTCAGCTGTACATGAAAACAATAAAAACAAACCAAATGAAAACATTATTATTCTCATTGTAAAATCATCCCATTTTTAATAATATCTTTTTCTACTTCAATTGAAATAGAATCTTTCAATTCGGCTTTCACAGCTCCACCCCAATTTGCACCTTCAATCACTTCAACAGACTTATACTTATAAACTCCATCAACCCAAGTAAAATAACAATTAAAAAAAACATTTTCTCCTTGTTCTTTATCAATAAACCTTAATAAAATATCGTGAAATTTAGAAGAATTTTTTTTCATTCCGATAATATTTCCAATATATTCATTCGTTTTTACTAATCTACCTTTTTCTCTAATAAAAACAGCTATTCTACGTAAAGGAAAGCCATAAACTTTAGATTTTGTCAACAAAATAAATGCATCTTCAAGAACTAATTTTTCTGAAATTTGAAAAAGTTCAAAAAATCTTGGAGAACAAGATGGATGCATATAATCAACAGTTGAATTATTATTATCTGAACATATTTTTAATTCTTTTAATAATTCAGACTTTTTAGGATTATCAAATTCATTATCATCAAACAATTCTTTGATTTCAATCAAATTTGATTCTTCTTTATCATTTAACTTTTTTGAGTTTTTTGAATTATCATTTTCATTTGAAGTACAAGCAA
>JACOTM010000027.1 GCA_016178305.1 Flavobacteriia bacterium
GTCGTACTGCCTAAACTCCGTAGTGTAACTATTGCCATTTCCACTGATTTCATTGTCGGTTTCCATCCCGTTGTATGCATAACGATAAGACCCCGAATTACTTACCCTACCCGGCATTTCCATACCAAAGGGATATATACGTAAAAGAGGATTTTGAAAATTCTAAACGAGATATGTTTCAATATGAAAAATTTCATTTGAACTTTCCAGTTGAAAATAATATTATGAAATGGAATGATTCAATCAGTAAAAAGTATAGTAAGGAAAAATCTATAGAAGGAATAAAGAATAGATTTAATAATTGTCAGAAATCAATTTATATGACAATCGAAAATTTAAAACAAGATCCAAGATTTCTAAACTTTATTGTGAAATATAGAACCGAAGGGTTCAAAGATTGGCAGATAGTTTTAAGTATTTTTAATTTTATTTTAAATTATAAAATTAATTATTTTGAAAAAGTGGAATTTAATGATGAGAGCACAGTCAAACAACATTACAATGATTTGATGAAAAAATACAAAAATATAGATGAAAAAGATTGTTATATACATTTTCCACTTGAAGCATTTGAATCTGAATCATTCACGAGTCAAATTAAGATATTATATCTAATAATTTTAGATTCCTATTCTTTGGAAAATAAATCAATCACCCCTAATATTAATTCAATTAAAGAATTTTTAGATACAAGATTTAATTTGAGTGAGGATGATTATAATGAAAATAATCCATTGAGTGATGTTGGTTAAAACTAATAATAGATTAACCAATTTGGGAAAATTATCCGGTATAGTAGATCAAGTATTTCGAGGTTTTTGGAGCAAAATAGGATTGGGTTGGATAGATTTTGATTGTAGATTGAAAAAGTTATTAACAGGGAATTTCATTTGAAGTTCCCTTTTTTATTTCCAAATAAAACACGCAAAAAGCACGCAAACCATAAAAAAAGGCTTTCAGATATTTTTCTGAAAGCCTTTTTTTTACTGTCTGTGGTCCCACCTGGGCAGCAACTATATTTTGAAAGCGAGTGATATCAACGGTTTCAACTCTTATTAAATCTAAGGTAACCAAAAAGGTCACTTTCAATTTGTTGTGAATTGTACTATTTAAAAGAACTTCGATACATCTCAAAGATAGTGTTAATATAGTAAATATCAACAAATTGTGTTAAATAATATTGACCTCATCAATTGAAATATTCATGTATTTACAGAACTCTTGAATGGTTACTAATTGGTGTTTTTCTTTGTTTAAATCTGCTTTGATTTTCTTTAGAATTTCTCTTGAATAACGTTCGCTTTTTCCTGTTATTCTCATGATGTCTTTCGGATATATTACGATACGTTTCATAGTTTCTAAATTGATTATTATTTCTTTTAGTAAGATTTAGTAAATTTTAATAATGGTCATACTATTCCTATACTGTTACTATGCTATTCATGTGCTTTAAAATTGCTATTCTATTCCTTTTAACGCAAAAATAAGCCCTTTTGAGATGGAATAATATTTCTAATTCGGCATAAAATGACATAAAATTTATTTATCGGAAGTTGCTGTTTTGAAAATCTTTTTGTCTCTCATAGTTTTGAATTCAGAAACGGTTTTTAAGTACGCTGATGGCCACAGTTTGTTGCTTGAAAATCTCGGGTTGGGAAGGTCCCAATTCTTTGAATTTAATATGAATTAAAATGGCAAAGCAAACTGGTCTTTTTAAGATTAAAGGAACGTTGGATAACGTTACCTTTTACAAAACAAAAGATGGTAATCTTGCGAAAATGAAAACGAGTCTTGATGGTGCTCGAATTGCTACAGATCCCAATTTTGCCCGCACACGGGAAAATGGAGCTGAGTTTGGTAGTTCAGCTACTTCTGGAAAGGTGCTACGTGATTCATTGCGAAATATTACCGTAAATGCTGCAGACAATAGAGTTGTTGCAAGATTAACTCAGTTAATGAGTAAAATCAAAAATTTAGATTTGACTTCTATTCGTGGGGCTAGAAATGTTGGTGTGGCAATTGCCAATGCCAATGCTAAAGCTTTATTAAAAGGTTTCGAGTTTAATAAGGATTCACTTTTAGGAAGTGTTTTATATAAACCTTATGTATTAGCTCCTGCAACTGGTGTTATTACAATTGCTGGTTTAGTACCTGCAACCGATATTTCTTTTCCTCTTGGTGCAACTCATATGAGTTTAACTGGTGGTTATGGCAACATCAATTTCGCAACAGGTATCGTTGATTTCAAACTTACTAACGTTTTGAACTTAGCTGTTGCAGCTCCTTCTACAGCTGTTACTTTAACACCTACAGCCGTTCCTGCTGGAACTGGAACAAAAGTTTATCTTTTGAAAATTGAGTTTTTCCAATTGGTTAATGGTGTTCAGTACTCATTAAAAAATGGTTCTTACAATGCATTAAGAATTATTGATGTTCAATAAAATCTTTGAAAAAATGAAAATCATTGAAAGATTAAAAGCTCCCACACCAAAGTTTTTCAAAACGTTGAGAAATATTGGTTTAGGATTGGCGGCAACAGGTGGTGCCCTTTTGGCTTCACCTATTGCTTTACCAATAGTAATTGTAACAATTGGACAATATTTGATTGTTGCGGGTACGGTTGCGTCCGCTGTTGCACAAACAGCTGAAGAAGCTGAAGAAGAATAAAATTATTAATTTTTAAAAGTTAATTAAAATGACAAATTGTGGTGAAGTACTTGGAAATAAAGATTTACAAGTACAATTTAAAATGAAAAAAAGACCAGCGTTTAAAGCAGGTGCAGAATTAAGTTCAACAGTAAACTTGGTTTCGGTTGAAGTAAATGATGAATCAATTGCTGATTCTGAAGTATTTGAGTTGAATTTGAAAATTCAAAAAGAAACCACTATTCCGGTTGATTTAAGCATTGAGGCAATCCGTAAAATGCAAAAGGAATTGGAAGGTAAACTGAAATGTTTATCTCAATTAGCTGAATGCACTTCTAATCAAGAAACTCAAGCTTAAAAAATTATGTATCCACATCACGAACATAGTACCGCACTGGGAACAGTTTCCGGAACGGTCTTAACCGTATTTGCAACTATTGACTTGCATGATGTTTTTAAAACTGTGATTCTAGCTATTATTGGTGCTACGATTAGTTTTGGGGTTACGCTTTTTTTGAAATGGGTTTTGAAAAAGATTAAAGGTTGAATTGGTTTGATTTACTATTTTGTAAACCGCTCGGGATAGATTTCGAGCGGTTTTTTATATTTTCAAGTTTCTAATACTTTTATAGCAGTTATTTTCTATTGTATGTTATATTAACTTTCATCTAAAAGTCCATATTCATTTGCAAAAACAGAAATACCTCTTAATTCATATGTTAAAATTTTACCTTCTTGCCTTTTTTGAAGGAGGTATTGTTGATGAAGTTTAACCAAATATTTACTTACAAATTCTTGAAGAGTTTTAATACCAAAATCTTTAAATTCGGTGTAATGATTTGGCTTTACTTTCTTAAGTTCCCCAATTCGTTTAAGCACCATTTTTTCTTTTCGTGTTAAATAAAGCCCATTAAATTCAACTGAAATAATATTATTTAAACATGTGTTAGAGAAGTTGTCATTAATTTGGTTGTTAACAAGGTATGTACCCATTAATCTTTCGAAATCTTGCTCTACTAGGTTTTTTTTTTGTGCAGATTGAATTTTTCTAACGGTTTGAACTAGATTTATACAGATGTCATGGCAATAATTAAAGACAAATCTTATTTCCCCATTTGATGAATCAAACAATTTTAAATAAATTTCTGTTGAAATAGGTGAAGAGCCTTGTTGACCAATATGAAATCTCTGAACTCTAATATCTACTGCTTTAATTAAATCTTCTACACTAATTGGATTAAGTTCTATACTTGTAGATAATCTTTGAAAAACCTTTGGATTAGTCGACTGAATTAAACTAGGCAATCCACTTTGACCAATCAATACCCACCAAACATTTGGAATTGTAAAAAGCGTATCTCTAAATGTAGTTAGGCATTCTGTTAAATCTTCTTCATGTAGATTCTCCATGTTGTCAAGTACAATAAAGCTTGATACAAAACCCAAATTAGTTTTTACTTCATATGCAATTACTGTAAGTAGTTCAACTAATGTTTCATAAGTTGTTTCATTTATTGATGGTAAATGTACCTCCCTCGCGATATTACCGCCATGACCAAAAAGAGTTATACCAAAATTAAATGATGCTGGTTTATTTTGATATAACCAATTTTGAACTTTTTGTGTTTCGGCTGGAATTGTATTTTTTGTCAAATTGCAATATTCTTCTATAGATTTACAAAAAGATTGGATACTTCTAATAGCAATATTTTTTGGTTCATCTGATTGTTGTATCGGACATAATTTTCTAGCAGCTAAAACTTTTGGACCAAAAGGAGCCTCTTGGCTTTCAAGTAAGTATTGTTGAACATTGAAAAAACTTGTTTTACCAACTCCAGGGACACCTGACAACACAAAAATACCTTGTTCATCTGCTTCAATTGCTGTTAGGAAATCTATTTGTTCTGTTTCTCTTCCCATTAATAAATCAACATCGGATTTAATAACATTTAAGGGTTTAGTATTGTATGGATTTTCTCTAAACCCTAATTTTTCCCATAATGAATTCGACATAATTTTTATTTTCGTAATTATTATTCAGATTTTAACCTTCCAAATGAAAGAATGGATAAAATTATCTAGATTACTATAAACACTTGTTTTTATAGCAACTATATGTTAGTTGACTTTACAAAATCTGCTACAACATCTATAGTTAAATATATAATTTCTATAGATAAGTAAATTAATTCATATCACTATTTGTTAATTCAAAATCTTGTAATGAAATATGCTTAAAGTTTTGTGTTTCTAATTTTGTAGACTTCATATTTTGTTATCGTTTTATTAAGCTAGTATATAATCGTTACAAACCTAATAAAATTCCTCAAACTAAAACAATATGTATTTAGTTTGAGGGATGATTTAATATTATTTTAATACTTCTTGAATCAAGGCCAATTTTAATTGCTGCATGAGTTGGAATTGTTTTAAAATGGTTTGTCTTTGTTTTTCTAATTGGTGGATTGATGTGATGTTTTTTTGTGCTTTTTCAGGATTGGAAATGAATTTTGAAATTCCTTTTTCAAGTGTTTCTGATAAATCTTTTTTTCGAATGTATGGAATAACTGAACCTAATAAATTAACTTGAAAAGTTTTACCTTGCCATAATCCGAAGATGAGCCAGTATAATTGTTCTTTCTCTTTTTCAGTTTTACAAATACAAACAAAAGAATTTGGACAAGGGCTTAACATAGGTTTGCCACTGTTATTTCCTTTGTTTAAAATGTAAAAATGAAATCCAGTAATTTTCTTTTCCGGATTGTATGTTTTTAATTGATAGCTTAACATATTCTCTCAGATTAAAGTTTTCTTTCTGTTTTTTTTGCTTTTGGTAATTGATTCAGGGCAAATTGATACAGGTTTAATAACATTGTTCTTTTATTGCTTGGTTCTTGCCCGATTATTTTTGACTGGAGCGTTTGAATTTCTTGATTCAATTCATTTCTTGTAAGCTTTAAAAAATAGCTTTTAATGACTGCGGGATTTGTTCGATTGTACATATTTATCTGTTTAAAAATTATGTTCTTTTGTCGCTTCGCTCCGCCCAATCATTTTTGAAGAAAAAGAGAAAAAAACGGAAAAAAAAGAAAAAAGAATGCCTTTATTTTTGGGTGTTTGGGAATGGAAGGCAAGATTTTTGACAAAAAAATATCCTTCGACAAACTCAGGACATCGCTGAAATTTTAGACTTTAAGTTGACTTTTAAATGTGAATGAGGGATATTATTTTGACAAAACCCGGAGGGCTTGAACTTGCCGGAATGAGCAAATACCCTAACTTTGCATTCATTTTTTATTTTTGATACCCGAAGCGTGAATTTTAGTCCACCAAAAATTGAAAAGATGTGTTAATCTTTTTTCTTCAATCGAAGCGAGAATTTAAATCGGGATTTTACAAGGGTATGGAAATTTTCCGTTAAAAACTCCAAATTTCCATACTCTTGTTTACGATAAATGCTAATCGAAGCGATAAATAGATAGTCTTTTGTGATTTTGTGGAGAGTAACGGAACAAAAGTGCAAGTGACTGCTAACCGTAAATCTTTTTTAATCGAATAGAGAATTTACCATCGACAGGCTCAGGAACCATAATTCGACAAGCTCAGTAACCAAATTTTGATAGAATCAGGAATTGTTTTTTGTTTACGATAACTGTTAATCGAACCGATAAAAATGAAAAAGGGTGTGATGTAATGAAATGTAACTTGGTTTTTTTAGGAGAAATGAAATTGGAAGGACATATTTATAATTCTTTGAACGATAGAATGATGCAAATTCCGATTAAGTGAAATATTTTTTATAAACGAGGCTTTGCCTATCAGTATTGTGGCAATGAGGGTTGCGACTGCCATCGTTTTTTTAGTCATTAGAATTAAAATTAAAAGAAAAGGGAATGGTGCCTACAGCGTGGGAAGGGGAACTGGAGAAATAGTTAATTGATTTATTAAAAAATTTACTTTTATCATATCCAACAAACCAAATTAACGAAGCTAAATGTTTATTCTCCAGTTGTGCGTCGAGCCGTCTGCGAGTTGAGCGAAGGTGGGAATGGAGATCCCGATTTAAATCGGGAGGGAATGACCTATGCAGATATGCACGAAGGTTTGGCACACTTCGACGGAGCTCAGCGGAGGTTTTTTGCTTTGTGTGGTTGGAAAGGCAAGTGTGTGACTGAATGGATTGGAGGTACGGAAAGAAATGAAGGAATACTCTTGTGTGTGGAGTGGTAAGTGGTTTTGTGTAATGGAGGCTGACGATAGGATGCCGAAATGAAACAAAAGTACTGTGAACGGGGTTTGCAAAAAATGTGACAAACCTGAAGCCTGAGCGATTTAGCAGGCGAGCCTAACTCAAGCAACGGCAGACCCCCTATTTTAGATTTTAGACCGCTACGCTAATAGATTTTAGAACCGCTACGCTCTTAGACTGATGGTTTATTTTAGAAGTAAGATTTATTGCGGGCTACCTTATTGGGGTTTTAGGGGGGATGGAGTAGTTGCGACTGACGACGTATGAGGACGTTACAAAAATAACTAATGGAATAGCGTAGTGAGGAGTTTCGACGAATAGCTATGGAATGATAAAAGCAAGGGCGTACTTCGACTTTGCTCAGTAGCCTTGCGGATGAGCTTAGACGATGTAGCTCTGTATTACCCTTGCTTTTAAGTTATTTTTGTAAAAGGACGAAAAGGAGGAAGACCTTAATTCAAATATTTCGGCTATTAACATCTTTGCTGTTTTGGTAAATTTATCGAAAAGCTACATTCTTATACATTGCAAAATAAAACCTCGACCGAATAACCGACCGAGGTGTCTTTTTTATTACCTGATTTCCCTAAAGTTTTTAGATTCAAAATTTGGAAAAATTATAGTTTTTATTTTGTCATCATATAAAACTTTAATTTGAGTACATTTTCTCACTAAACAACCAAAATTTTTGATTTTATTTACATTAATTTTTTTATACAAATTTCCATCAATATATACTTTTACAAGTTTAATATTGTTTGGAATTAATTCTGAAAAAATTAAAAACTTATTGTAATTATATTCAGATTTTTTATCTACTACATCAAAATTGCCAAAAAAATATTTTTTATGGTAAACATCAACGTAATCACCAATATTTACATAATGTGCGCCAGTTCGAGTAAATACACGATCATTTCTAATGTATTTTGCAAAATGTTGTGAACCTCCCTTTAAAGCTACAGATAATTCAACATTTGTTATTACTCCACAGTACTTATTACCAAATTTAATAGTTAATGGTCTAATTAAATAAAAAGAGGCAAAAATTATAATTAATAATATTATTACTATCCTATTAATTTGCTTTTTTTTAAACTTGTATTTCATTATCTTTTTACCTCGGTTGATGGATCTTGAGTATTTGTAAATACCCCTTCTTTTGTGGAGCCATTAAAAACTTCAGTAGTAACTTCACATCCAACAGTTCCGTTTAAATATCTCAAATCTGACTCTCTTCTATATATGTAAGTTCCATTGTTATTATTTGTAGTGGTTGAATAAATAGCTGTTACAAAACCTTTAACTTCATCTATAACATTTTTTTCATCAATCTTAACAGATAATTCTTTAGCTACTGTATTAGAAATTGTTTTAAATGCATTTTCAATATTTTTTTGAGAATATTGTCCATTAGTTGAGGACTTTATTATTTTATTTATATTTTCAACTTTTTTTACTTCTGCTAACTTTTGTTCATACATATTTAGCTTTTTTTGTTTTTCAATACTAATAGCTTTTTTACCATTTCCTTTCAAATTATTAATTTTTTTATTAAAATGTACTTTCCTGTCTTCTAGCCGTTTGGCAGTTTTTTCAGAAGTCATTTTCTTTAATTTTTTACTTAATTTTTTTGCTCCATATTTTGCTGCATATTGGACTAAAATTTCTTCTCCTGACTTAACTCTGGTGCCTCCATCAACTGTGGTTTCTACAAAATCTGAATAAAGTTTAAGCCCCTGCTTAATCATTTTTAGAGCTTTTCCAGCACCAGGAATTAATTCAGCACCAACAGATACAAAATCTACATCACCAATAAAAGATTTATAGGCACCTTTACCTTGAATTAAATTACCAGTAACTTGCCAACCGTATTCAATTAAAGCTCCCCAAAAATCACCATCAGGATCAATATTTGAAATTGGATTATTACCCATCGAACAATACGGTGAATCATCTGGAAATGAAGCCATTTCAGGGTCAAGAGAGGTCCACCTCTGTACGATTTTTTGGTTTTCATCACTAGCTCTATACACCACTTTAAGCGGTGAAGATTCTTCCTTATATGCTAGTTTTATTGCTCCCATTTCTTGAAAGTCAAAAGTAATTAATTTTTTCTTTTCAATTGAAAAAAAAGCCTTACAGAGATTTGTTTTTCAGTTCTTTTCAGCAGTTCAATTGAAAAAAAAAGAAGTCTTTGTTACTGTAAAGGATGTAATCTTTCAATCGCTGTTTGAAGTTCTTCAAATCCAGTTTGTTTGTAAGCCTCTGTGGAAGTTGGTGAGCGATGCCCTGCAAACTCCTGTACCACCCGTAAATCATGTCCATCTTTTAAGAGATTATAAATTATACTTTGCCTTATTTTTAACGGTGTGAGCCTTTCGGGTGGCGGTAAATGATCGTTAATCAAACGGTTGATATAGGTCGGATATAAGGGTGTACCGTTTCCATACATCAAAAGAAAGTTGTGTGCTTTTTCATTTTTCAATTGAAGTTTTTTATACGTTTTATATCCGCCAGTTATGTACTTGTAAAACAAAAGAATCTGATCGGGTTTTAGTGCGAGTGTCCGCTCTTTGTTTTTGACGTTGGAAGCGATATAAATCGTTCCTTTCTCCAAATTCAGATCGGTGATTTTGAGTTGTGTAATTTCTGTTGAAGTTAACCCCTGAAAGATGAATAAACCAATCATTATCTTATCTCTGTTCTGCTCTTTTGTGTTCTTTGATTTCCAGTTATCGTAAAAAGATTGCATTCTTTCTTTGGTGTAAAGATTTTCCAATTCGATCTGACGGTTGATCTGATCTTTTAAATACAAGTGTTGACAAGGGTGGTCTGTTCGGATGCCAACCGATACCAAATAACGGTAATACATCTTTACTGCAAAAAGATTGTTGCGTATCGTTTTGGGATGAACCCCCGTATCTCTTAATAATCCGATATAATTTAAAACATCTTTGTAAGTAGCTGTCTGACTTTGTTCACCCATTGTAAGCGTATAGCGTTTTATCAGATTTTCATATCCTGAAATATAATTGGGATGATAGTGCTGTTGTAAATATTCTCGAAGTGTCATAAAATCAATTTTTCCAGTTGTTTTGCTCCAATATGGGTATAAAGCTGTGTGGTTTGCAGATGTTTGTGTCCTAAAAAGTTACGTACCTGTTCCACAGGCATTCCTTTTTCGAGTAAATGGGTGGCTATGGAATGTCGTAAATGGTGCATGGATATATTTTTTTCGATAAGTACCGAATTTTCTGTACGGAAAATCATTCGTTTCAAGTACTTGTTACAGGTATCGGGGTGCATTCTACCTCCACGGCTGTGTAATAAAAAGGCTTTCTCTCCCTGCTTGTAGTCTGCTCCTTTACTGAGTTCAACCCGATCATAAAAAAAATAATGTTCTAAGTCTTTTACTACTCCCGAAGACAAAGGAACTGTCCGCCGTTTGTTTCCTTTTCCCTTGCGTACAATCAAGAGTTTATCACGCAAACGTATATCCTCGGTGTTACATTTCACTACTTCCGATACACGTAATCCACAACCATAGGCAAGACTTAAAATAACACGCTCCCAACCTGTAAGGGCAACCTCATACAATGCGTTGATTTCATCCTGAGTTAACGCTGTCCGTTTGGAAGAAGGCTTGGGAGAGGGAAATTTCAAAGTGTTACATACATTTTGCTCTATATCTCCGTCACTTTGCAAAAGTGTGAACACATCCCGAACGTTGACCATGTGTGCATGGCAGGTTTTTAAATCGTGAAGTTTTCCTGTTCGTTGGTTGGTTCTGCTCCGTATAAACTGATAATATTCCGCCACATGGGACGTTGTTACCGTTTCGATCTTTTCTATTCCCTGTTGTTCCAACCAACTTAGAAAAATGTTTAAACTGAGGTATTTTTCACGGCTTGAAGCATAACCCAACTGTTGGACGTGCTGATAGTAACGGTTGGCGATAGATTGAAAGTACTTGTTGTGTACTACGATGTTTGACGGTTTTCCCATATATCCACTTTTTGGAACAGAGGGAACGGTCGGGTAGTTTTTAGTGGTTAATCATTAGTAATTAGAAAGTTACACTCAAAAAGATTGTTCCATAATTGTTCCTGATCGTTCCCTCTGTCCCCTTTTATCTTATAATCCATTGATTTGATTCATCAGATTGTCTTTTATTTCCGATCTGATCTTTGCGTAATTATCCCAGTAATCAATCGTGTAACAAGTTTTCCGCTGATTGTGGGAATGTTTCTGTGTGATGTATTCCAAGGCTTGAAGACGGTAAAAATAACGACTGCATTGTGCTTTACTTATGTTCATGTACTGTCAGATCTCCCGTTGGGTAAATTCATAATCATTACCTTTTTGTTTGGTATAGGCTTTCATTTTCTCATAAAAGAGTCTAAGACTCCCGTCCAGTTCATCCACTTTCAAAACAATGCTTTCAAATAAAATATCACAAGCTGTCTGAAGGTCTTCTTTTTGCGTAATCAAACGGCGTTGGCTGTCTGTTTTGCGTTGGTATTGGTTGAGCAGGGTAATTTGTTTCACAAAACTTTGGTAGAGTTCATTGAGCCTTCTTATTTTGTGTGCATTTTCAGGCAAACGGATTTTACCTGCATAGGGATTTATCACTTCGTAAGGTTGGAGCATACGGATGCAGTTTTGAACGGAAGCCGTTATCTTCTTTTGCTCGTCTTTATCCACCAAACCTGCTGATAGTTGGTTCTGATAGTCGATAATGCGTAAAGTCTGTTCTTTGCTTTCATCAACGGCAACCAAAAAACAACGGCTGATATTGTCTTCATACGTTTCTCCCTTGGTGGTACATCCCAAACTGGCAATCGGTCCACGTACCACACGCTCACCGCCCCGAATACTGCCGTTGTCATCTTTTACACTCGTAGAAGTAATCAATATTTCGTTGCTTTGTAGTTCCCTTACCGCCAGTTGGGCATCTTCCTTTAAACCGTCCATGTCTTCAAAACACAGTAGTTTATGTACAAAAAAATGTTCCTGTTGGTTGTAAAAACTATTGTCTGTCACACGGGTATAGCGTTTTACATCTTCATCGGGCATTAAGTGACTAATGATTTTTAGAAGTTTTGTTTTTCCACTTCCCGAACTTCCTTGAATGAGTGCATGGAGTGTATCAGGCATTTTGTAACTCGATGCAATGATGAATAACAACAAACGATTATCGGCTTCTCCTATGATACCTGGAGATTCCAGTAATATTGACCACCTAGTTTCGGTTTATCTTGATCAGGTATTTTAATCTTCTTCTAAATCATAAAATTTTAAACTTAACAAACTGATTCAAAATTAAATAAAAACCGGAATAACCTGGTCAAACTTCACAATTATGACAAACTTCAAAAGGTAACAGTTTTGATAAAAAATTTGAGCTAAAGGCATTGAAGTTTTTAATTTGATTATTATTGATAGTATCCCGTTTCTCTATTGATCCATGCTGTTCATCTATATAGTGTTTGTTTCCATAAGAACAGTTTCCTAACAAAAAGGAACTAAAAATAATTATAATTATAGCTTTCATTTTGATTAATTTTTTCTAACATCCGTAACAGTAAATTTTCTTGTTCCTGCATAGTTTGAACCTCTAATTGTATAATCAGGTGTTATATACAATTTGTTTTGAGAACTAGTTCCTTTTTCTTCATATTTTGTTCCTACCTCATAAAATATGTAATAAACTTGTTTTAGTACATCATCATATCCTTTTGCAACAATAACCACAAAATGGTCTGCTGATTGACCATCTGACTGACCTTTTCCAGTAGTGTGATTAACTCCAACCATGACAGGATTTCCCTTTGCTAATTGTTCATCTATATAATCAACTCCTACTTTAGCATTCGAAGTTGGAGTAATATCAGTATGATTCGAATTATCAATACCTGTAATTATTCTACCAGATTGGAGATTCCAGTAATATTGACCACCTAGTTTCGGTTTATCTTGATCAGGTATTTTAATCTTCTTCTAAATGATAAAATTTTAAACTTAACAAACTGATTCAAAATTAAATAAAAACCGGAATAACCTGGTCAATAACACCGGAATCTCCACATTACCTACTTCGTTGCCGCCTCATCATAGTCTTTTCACTAACTGCTGGAGAGTATTTGACAATTCCTACTCCTAACTCTTCAGCAATATTTTTAAGTTTTTCTGTCATTTTTTCAAGATTAGTACCATACATTAACAAAACTCGTCGCCTATGCGTTCCATTTAATAAAAATACTTCATAAACTTGTTCACGTATTGTTGCATTCTGGGCTCCAAAG
>JACOTM010000028.1 GCA_016178305.1 Flavobacteriia bacterium
CTTTGGAGCCCAGAATGCAACAATACGTGAACAAGTTTATGAAGTATTTTTATTAAATGGAACGCATAGGCGACGAGTTTTGTTAATGTATGGTACTAATCTTGAAAAAATGACAGAAAAACTTAAAAATATTGCTGAAGAACTAGGAGTAGAAATTGTTAAATACTCTCCAGCAGTTAGTGAAAAGACCATGATGAGGCGGCAACGAAGTAGATAATAAGAAAAGCTTTGGAGAATCATAAAATACCTGGTCAATGATTGCCGGAATTAGGTGGTCAACATGAACGGAATCTTCAGTTTAATTATAAAAGTGCGATATTGAGCTAAAAATATGTCATTGGTAGGTTTTTATTCTTCTGGGGCTAATCTTAAAACAATGCCATTTATTTCTTCTGTTATTTGAATTTGGCAACCTAAACGACTATTTTGTTTAACAAAAAAAGCTTGATCTAACATGTCTAATTCAGCATCTCCTTGTTCTGGCAGGCTTGTGTCAGATTCTAAATAACATTGACAAGTTGCACACATCGCCATTCCTCCACATTCACCTTTAACAGGCAAATCATAAGATTTACAAACTTCCATGATATTCATATTCATATCCGTTGGCGCGATTAATTCATGATTTATACCTTCTCTGTCAATTATATTTACTGTAATTTCGTTCATGTGTGTTCTTTTGAAATGCAAAAGTAGTTAGATGTTTTATTATATACAATAATTAATTGAAAATACGAAGACTATTATTTCCATCAAATGAAACGGCATATTGTCTTAAACCATATTTTGAACCGCTTATCGCTGAGCCATCATAAAGTGAAAATATTGCACCTGAACAGGAGTCTTTTAATTGGAGAAAATTTGCAGAATCAGGAGTTAGAGGGATTTTGCATTTTCCGTCTGGATCTTCGGGGGAATGTCTGTCAAATGCAACAAAATCTTGTGTTCCTTTTCTGTAAACAATCACACCTCTTGAACCAACATTGTTTACATACGCCCATCCACCTACTCCAGTTAATGCAGAATAGGAAGGGAGTGCAAAATTGATAGTTATATCAAAAGAAATACTTGGAACAGGATTTTTATTACTGTTTTTTTTACAGCTTAAATTAATTATAATGAATAAAATGAAAATTATTTTTACTTTCATGCTTGTTTAATTATGATTCGCTATTCGATTCAAATGTATGAAGATTAAAACGATTTTACATCTAATTATATTGCTTTTGATTCTATTCATGAATAGTTGTGCAATTATTGCAGCTCATAAAACTCCTGAAACAGCAGAAGAAGCAATAGAGCAAAGAGAAAATTTAAAACGAAAAAAAGCACGTCAAGCACGTAGAGCCAATAAAAAACAAATCAAGGTTTATTGGGCAAACCAGACACCTGCGGTTCGAAAATCAGTAAAAAGAAACGCTAAACGACAAAAAAAAATAATAAAAAAGAGGAATAAAATTCAAAAGGCAAATATGAAAAAGAGAAAACGCAATGCCTCACATAAAGCGTAATTATTCCAAGGTCATTAATTCTTCAGTTGCTGTTTCCCAATTAATCATTTCTTCGTCTAATTTCTTCTTGATGATTTCATATTCAGTTAAAATTGCATTTGATTTTGCTTCATCGGAATAATCAAGATTAGCGATAATTTCATCTAATTCTTTTATCTTTTTCTCATAGATAGCAATGTTTTCTTCTGCTTTTTTTACTTGATTGTTGTATTGATTCTTTTTACGTTTTATTTCTTTTTGTTCTTCAAAAGATAGTGTTTGTTTTGTCTCAATAATAGGTATAGGAGCTTGTGTTTCTTCTTTTTGCTTTGTTGAAACAGAGGTTAATTTTCCATCTTCAGGAATGTCCATTTTTCTTCGTAGAAATTCTTGAACATCGAAATGATGAATTTTTAATGTTTTGTCTTCAATATCCCAAATTCGATTCGTTAAGCCATCCAAGAATTCTCTATCATGTGATACAACAATAAATGTTCCCTCATAATTTAACAAGGCATTTTTTAATACTTCTTTACTTTTAATATCCAAGTGATTAGTCGGCTCATCGAAAATCAAGAAATTGGAAGGACTCAGCAATAAAAGGCATAAAGCAAGTCGGGCTCTTTCGCCACCTGATAATACACCTACTTTTTTATCCACATCTTCTCCCGTAAAAAGAAAAGCGCCTAATATACTTCTTAAATCTTTTCGAATTTCTCCAATAGCGACATCATCAACCGTTTCATAGATAGTCTTGTTAATGTCTAAACCTTCAGCTTGATCTTGTGCGAAATAGGTAATTTGAACATTGTGCCCATAGTTTACAATCCCATCACCATCAACTTTACTCATTATACGTTTTAATAGTGTCGATTTACCAACTCCATTTGCGCCAAGTAATGCAATTTTCTCACCTCTACCAACAGTTAGATTAATATCTCTAAAAAGTACTCTGTCACCATAAGATTTTCCCATGTCATGCATCTCCAGTACCCATTTTCCCGGTTGAACACTTAAAGGGAAAGCGATTTTCATACCAGAAACAGAGTCATTTTCTACTTCAATTCTTTCGGTCTTTTCTAATTTTTTAATTAATGATTGAGCAAAAGCAGCTTTATTTTTCTTAGCTCGAAATTTGTCAATCAATTCTTTTGTTTGCTTAATATCTTTATCTTGTTGCTTTTTTGCATCTCCTAATCGCTCTAATTCTTCTTCACGAACAATTTTATATTTGGAATAAGCATACGGAAAATCTAATAAACGTCCTTGAGAAAGCTCAAGTGTTCTTTTGGTTACATTGTCTAAGAATAAACGGTCGTGTGAAATTACAATTACAGCACCTTCAAAACGTTGTAAATAATTTTCAAGCCAGCTAATAGAAATTATATCTAAATGATTGGTTGGCTCATCTAAAAGGATAATATCGGGTTGATTGACTAAAATCCGAGCCAATTCAGCACGCATTTTCCAGCCACCAGAAAATGAATTTAATGTTTGTGTAAAATCATAATCAGAAAAACCTAAGCCTCTTAATGCGGATGATATTTTCTCTTCCCACATAAATCCTTCATGTAAATTGAATTTATGGTTTAAATCGCTTAATTCATCTAAAAGACCTAAATAGTCATCCGATTCGTAATCAGTTCTTACAGTTAATGCTTGATTGATTTCTTCAATTCGATGTTTTAGTATTGTTAATGTTTCGTTGGATTGGTTCAAAAATTCAAAAACGCTTAAATCAGTATCTATTTTAATATCTTGCGTTAAATATCCAATTACAACATCTTTTGGACGGTGTACTTTTCCTTCGGTTGGATTGTCTTTTCCTGAAATTAATTTTAATAGTGTGGATTTTCCCGCTCCATTTTTACCTGCTAAACCAATTTTATCTCCTTTATTGATTTGTACGTTTATTCCTTGAAATAAATATCCTTGAGGCAAGTGTACGCCTAACTGTTCTAAATTAATCATGGTGCAAATTTAGGAAAACTTTTGGAGATATTTCTTTGTGAATTGAATAGGAGGGAAGGGAAATAATAGAATCATTTGAATGAATAAAAAAAAGGAAGCCTTGTAGAGACTTCCTTTAATATTATTAATCTGTAGAATTAATAATAGATTCGCATTTTTAAGAACGATAGAATTCAAATAAGGTTACAAAAAAGATGTTTTTTTTAGCATTTTAAATAAATTGGAGGTAATTAACAATTTGTATTGAAAAAGTTTGTAAATTATATTCAAAACGAGGGATTTACATTTATAACTTTGTTTTATGGCAGATATACAATCCATCATAGCATTAATTAGTCTGATAGATGATCCAGATGAAAATGTATTTTTACATGTTCGCGATCGCTTGTTAAGTTATGGACCGGAAGCAATTCCTTTTTTAGAAAATTCTTGGGAAGAAAAAGATTATGGCTTGTTATTTCAAAATCGTATCGAAAATTTAATTCATGAAATCCAATTTGAAAACACCAAAAATGAATTGCAAAATTGGAAAGATTCCGCTGAAAAAGATTTGTTGAAGGGAGCTGTTTTAGTCGCAAAATATCAATATCCAGGTTTACATGAAAATCAAATATATACTGAAATTCAAAGAATTCAAAAAGATATTTGGTTAGAAATCAATGAGCGTCAAACAGCTTTAGAAAAAGTTTACATTATTAATAAAGTATTATTTGAATTACATCATTTTCATGGTGATTCAAAGCATTTTCATTCTCCCTTAAATTCGTATATTAACACCGTTTTAGAAACAAAAAAAGGAAACCCTTTGAGCTTGAGCATTATTTATAGTATTGTTGCTCAAAATTTAAATATTCCAATTTATGGGGTGAATTTACCAAATCATTTTGTGTTAGCATATTTAGATGAATTTGGGGTGAAAAAATTTATTGCTAATGAAAATAAACACGGCGTTTTATTTTATATCAATCCTTTTTCAAAAGGAACTATTTTTGATGAAAACGAAATAAAATCTTTTTTGTCGGGAATAAATCAACCTCATTTAAAAGAGTATTTTGAACCTTGTTCGAATACCTCAATCATTAAAAGAATGCTAACTAATTTAATTTCGTCATTTCAAGAAGTAGGTAATTCAGAAAAAGTAAATGAATTAGTTGAATTAAGAAATTTATTTGAAGATTAACTTGTTCTGTTCTAGCGTGATTTCAATGAGAAAGAGTCTGAACTATTTCTTGGAGGATTTAGATTCAATTTTAGAATTCTAGAAAGCGTGGGAGACAAAGACGAATAGACCAGATCCACACGTAATTTTACACTTTAATTCTTGAATTATTTTACACTCTGAATTATTCGATGATAATTATTTGCATGACTTCTTTATTCTCAAAAGTTAATTTTAGATAATAATACCATGCTGAAATATTTTGAAATTCGATAGTATCCTAATCACATAAAGTTATACATTGATATATATTGCTCTGAAAAAACTGCTAAGAATCCAATTGTACACCTTTTTCTTACCCTAAAAAGAAAAAAACCTTAAAAACATAGAGTTTATAAGGATTTTGCTTGTTTAAGTGTGATCCCAATGAGAAATATTTCTAACAAAATACTTGAAGATATCTCTTCGATTTTGAATTTTTTGAAAGAATGAGAAGCAGAATGAAAATGATGAAAAAACAAAACGGGAAACATCCTCATTCTGATTCTGTTTCCCGTTCTGTTTTTGTGATCCCGTTTGGAAATTTTTTCATTTAATAGAAATTTAGGTAATTTCAAAAACACATGTAACCATTTGATATTTAATCGTTTCGTTAGTTAAATAACATTAAATAAAACTCTATAAAATCACCTAAAAACTCCAAGATTCCGCACCTTTTTTGCACCCAAAATACAATAAAAAAGACTTAAAATTGTTTATAATTTAAATGAAAAAAAAATGAAATTAATTATAAATTATTCATTAAAAAGTGGAATTCAAGGTGAAATTCCCATAATTGCGACCCTAAATTTTGGTTATAAAGAGTTCGATGTTTTGAAAAATGAGTTTATTTATAAACCCTTGAGATATTATATTGGACTTAAATTAAAAAAAGAAGAATGGGATGCTAAATCCAAAATTCCATATAACAAATCAAAGTATGCTGAACTTCTAAAAATAGAAGAACAAATAATAAACACTTTTAAATATTTAGAACATAAAAAGGATTTAACTCCTGAAAATTTTAAATTGGAATTAGATTCTAAAATAAAAGGCAAAGAAGATTCCAAAATAATCCAAAGATTAAGAATTGTTGACTTTATTAGAGAAGAAATAATAAAGACTAAAGCAATTAAATCAGAAAGTCTAAAACCGTATACTGGATTAGCGAACAAACTTGAAAAATTTGAAGAAAAAATAGGTAAATTGATTTATACAAACGACCTTAATGAAGAATTGTATCTTCAATTTATAAATGAAGCAAAAAATCGACTAAGTAAAATAAATGGTGTTTGGGCAATTCAGAAGACATTCAAAGCAACTATAAATGAAATTAGCAGAAAATATAAAATTACAATTTTCAATCCAACAGTTGACTTAGCTCAAAAAGATAAGATTCAAGCTGTCTCAGTAGATGCTATATACTTAAACTTTCATCATATTAATAGTATCATAAAATATAAGCCTGAAACTGAAAAATTAAAAAATACAAAATTAATACTCCTTACATTACTTTTTACAGGTTGTAGAGAATCGGATGTTTATAAAATAATACCTATTGAGGGTACAGATAAAAATGGAAATAAATTTTTATATGCTAGATATTTAAGTCAGAAAACAGACACAGAAATTGTAGTACCTATTTTAAAACCGTTGGAAAATGCTCTAAAAGAAAATAAATTTCAACCTCCAAATCCAATAAGTCAACAAAAATTTAATGAATATGTAAAAGAATTAGTTGCACTAGCAAAATTAAAAGATGATGTAACGATTTCATTTGTGAATGCTCAAGGCAAAAAAGAGTTTCAAACAAAAAAGTTTTATGATTTCGTTACATCTCATATAGGTAGGCGATCATTTGTAACTAATTTAATAAATTATGTGCCTATTACAATTCTTACTAAAATAACTGGACATACTTTAAAAGATAAAAGTATAATTTTTGGATATAATAAAATTTCACTAATAGATAATGCAATTCAATTTCGTAAAATATTAAAACAAGCATGTGATGAAAATAAAGATCACTTTGTTTTCAAACTTGTATAAAAAAGAAAGGCTCTCAAAATTGAGAGCCTTTCTTGTAGTTTACTTTTACTTACTTTCAGATTTTATAAATTCAAGAATGGAAGCTTTAGTGTATTTTATTCTCCTTTTACTTATTCTAATTTGCTTAATTAAACCTCCTCTAACAAGTTTTTGGAGAGTGTTAAAACAAACCCCTAAAATAGTTTTTACCTCATCTGTATCTAGTAATTCATCTTTAATAGAAACAGAAGTATGAACCTGAGAAAGTATAACCTCATTTTTATTTGATGTATTGTTTTTTTTATATTCTTCAAATTCAGCTTTTAATTTTTCAAGTTCGTCTGAAAGACGACTTACTGCGAGATTCAACAATTTAGTTTCCATAATGATTAAGATTTAAAGTTAAAGGTTCTAACAGCTTGCTCGTAACCATGAGCGATACGTTTATTAATTAGGTTTTCATTTGCAACTAATGGACTTCCCAATTCAAATGAAAAAGCAGGATTTATTATTGTTGCTTCAAATGCTTTTATTGGGCGATTCAATGAATTTGTTAGAACAATTTTATTATCCACTAATTGAACTTGTTTTGCAATGTCATTGATCTGTAAGAAATGATTTATGTCATTTTGGAAAACTTCGGTTAGAGTTAATTCATAGATTGATCTAACTGCAATTGCTCCAATTGATTTATTTGAGAATGGTTCATAATTCGGTATTCCACTATTACAATTGATTGCTATAATTTGATAAGTACATTCATCTTCGTCCTCAGAAATCATTTTGATAACATCACCAAAAGGAGAAACGTTGATGATTCCACCATCTACGTTATTGTGAGAGTTGATGAAATTTCGACCATCAAAAAATGAAATTTTATCTACGGGATTCCAAATAGCAGGAATTGAAGCTGATGCCAAAACTCCGTTTATAAAATCTGTGTTAGACAAAAAGTTTTCATGTGAAACGCTATGATAAGCTCCTGTATTTAAAGAAACAAATCCACAAGAAAACTTTGTGTTTTTAATTTTTGAACGGTTTAAATAGCTTGATAATTTAGTCGCTAATTGAGTATTATCAGCAATGCTTTTGAAGTTTTTTAAATTACTTTTTAAAGAATTTTCAAGTTCTTCAATAACTCTGTCAATAATCTCTTTGCGTTTTTTAGAAGAAAACAACATTCCAACTTTTTCAAATATCCCAATATTAAAATCAAGGTTTAAATTCAAACGTTTGGCAAGCTGTTTAATATCAAGTTTAAATTTTAATTTATCTTCTTTAGATTTAGTATCAATGAATTCCGAACTGTAAATTTCAGATGCCCCATTTTTACCGATTTGATTTACCCAAAGGTTATGGAGTAAATCAAATTCATTCATAGCTACCAATGAACCATTGATTGCTCCAGCACTTACACCTGAAATGATGTCAAATTTCATGGGAGTATCAAGTCCAGTTATGTTTTTCCAGTTTTCACGAATGTATCTCAATGCTCCAACTTGGAAAGCACCGTTGAATCCTCCTCCTGAAAGAACTAATGCAAATTTCTTTTTCATGATTTTTTGATTTAGATGATTATTAATTAAAAATGTCCATTTCTCCGCCTTGGTTGAACCTACCAAATTGTACTGCTTTTCCTTTTTCAGGAACTTCAATAACAACATCAACATCGTGTTGGTAACCGTTTTCTCCTCTAAAATTTCCCTGCTTTGTTGTTTGAAAAATGTAAACAAATGAAATTTGAGGATTCGTAGCTTGTAAGTTTTCCAAATCGTCAGGGGTTAATCCTAACTTTGTTACACTATCTAAGAAAACAAAATCCCATTGAGATAAATTATTTGGAATAGAACCTACAAATTGTAAATTTGGGTGTGCTACATTTGTGTCTTGCAACTTTTCTTTGATCGTGTCTCCGATTCTTTCTTCACGAGCAATATATAATACTTTACCATGATTTCTTGCTAAATATCCTGCAAAGTCAATGCACAAAGTTGATTTTCCAAATTTAGGTTTTCCAAAAACCATTGAAGTAAATCCTTTTGATGGATTACCGATAAACTCTTTCCATTTTCCAGTAAAATCAAGTTTGTCAAATTCCATATTTACAATATCTAAACTGTCTACAACCAAATGATCAGGAATTGAATTAAAACCGTTTAAACCTTCAAAACCCGAAACTATTCCTTCAAGTCCATTTAATTCCTTTGTTGGAACTACTAAAATTCCTTCAGATGAATTCTTTTTCACAAACGATTTCAAGTTGGTAAGAAGTCCTTGTAATTCATTCCAGTAAGGATCTTTTTGAGTAATCAGTCCTATATTGATTGCTTTGGCAAGTCGATTATGAAGACTTGTTGCACGAACATTGCTAATCATTTTCCCTTGTAAACCAATGTAACTTTTTATAAATCGAACAGAAAGCATCAATTCTTGTTTACCGATAATATTTAGTAAATGAGTTCTTTTTGTTTCTTCAATTTCAACTTTAAAAGATTCTAAACCTTTAGACTTTCCAAACAGAATCAATAAATTGTCTTGAATTTCTAATATCTCTTTTGAATATTTTGAAGTTTTACGAATACGCTTTTCAATCATTGCTCTTTGTAAAGAATTGATAAATGATCTGATTTGCGATCCATTTTTTATTTTTCCGTGCATCAAAACATAGCGTTTGATTAATCGAAGTTCTTCACTAATCCTTTCAACTTTTTCTCCATTATTTTTAAATACTCGAAATGGAGTTATTTTTGATTTTCGTAAACTTTCCGCCTTTTTTAAAGGTGGTTTAGATTGTGTATTTGAAGTTTTGTTATGTACAATTACATTTGGTTGTGTTGGTTTGTGTGATGATATACTATTCAAATATGATGCTAATTGAATAAAGTATTGGTCAATTGTTCTTTTGATTTGAGTGTTTTCTGAATCGTTATAATCATCCCATGACTTACCATTTTCTGTAACTTCATCTACAAAATCAGCTACATCTTTTAAGGTTTTCGGTAGTGAATTACGATCAATTTTACTTAGTTCTGAAAAGTAATTCTTGGTGGTTAATTGTGTCATGATGCTTTGTTTTTAAAGGATAATAACTCTAGTTCTAATTCAAGTGCTTTGGCTCTAAGTCTTAATCTTCTTGATCTATCTGTTGTTTGCTCTTCTTTACTTGGGAGCCTAATCTGAACTTTTGGTTTTACTGCTGATTGAACCAATCCAACGGTTTCAATTTGTGATTCACTCATTTTTACTGAAACTCCAATTTGAGATTCAAGTATTGCTAATAATGGCTCAATATTACTTAACTGAACATAACTTGACATATTTTTACCTACTTTTTCAAAATTGTTATTTTGAACTAACTTTAATATTTCGGGATTCAAAAATATTTCTCCTCCTTCTCTTATTACTCCATTTATAACAATTCTAAAAGTGCCATCATGTAATTTGAAAAATGTTATTCCATGAGAGGTCACAATGTCTTTTCCATAAGGCAATGATTGAAAAACTTTTAAAGCTTTACTTATAGGAACATCTACCTTTCCACCAAACGCTTTTTCATACTGCCAATGTTCAGGCATAAGAATACCTTTTGTTATTTGGTTATCATGTGTTGTATAGCTAACTAATTTCCCTTTATAATCTGAAAATGCTTGTAAGATATTACCAGTAATTATATACCGAATGGTTCTATCTTTTGTATTTTCAGAAATTGCTTCTCCCCACATACTTAGAGTGTTTTCAATATCAGATTCACGAACATATAGACTTGCTCCTTTAATTGCGTTTATCTCTTTATTGAAACTTGCAGGAATTTCTAAATACTTTTGTGATGAAGCAATAGCAAATCGTAATCCAATAGCACTTGGGGCATACGGATTTTTACGTTTAAAATCCAATTTAAAACCAACAAAAACCGCCATTTGATTGGTGTCTGTCCCCTCAAAAGAATCAATTGGATAAAGTAAACGTTTACCAATTGTAAAGTATTTAAATAAACCTTGTATGTTCGTTTTCTTATATTCAGCAAGTTTATTTTCATCCTCAATTTTCTTATTTTTAGCAATGTTTAATTCCAATATCCTTTGCTCAATTGCTGAATCAACAAGTGTTGGTGTTTCCTTTTGAATTTTCTTTATTTTTTTCTCATTTGGAATATCCTTGATTAAAGATGAATAATGTTCATTTATCTCATTTAGTTCAGATTCTAAAATAGCAACGTTATGTCCTAAATAAGTTTCAATTAGTTCGTTTGAAACCTCAATTGGAGTTTTTCCATTTAAGGATTGAATAATTAAGTTTCTCAATTCATCAATTTTAAAAGGTTTACGAAGAACGTTTGCTTCTACTTTCTCTAAAATTGAATCTTCTCCAAAAGATGAATACCCACCTTTGCCCATTTTGATAATGGAAGAAGAAACTGTTTTAGTTTTCAAATCCATTTCCTCTACTTCTAAATCATACTCTCCAGTTTGCTTTAAATAGTTGATATGGTTATCGTATCGTTCTTTTATGTCGGTGTAAAATTCTTCCTGCATTTTAACTGATAAAACAGCCACACGACCTGAAACTTTTAATGCGCCGTCTTCTTTGATTTGTTCAGTACCTCCAATTTTTAAAGGATCGCCCAAAAGTGTATTTAATTCTCTGTTTTCTTTTAAGTATTCAATCACTATTGCATCTCCATATTTATTTAAAAAATCAGGCACATCCAATATGCTACTACTTTGTTTTTGATTCGATGAGGTATTCGCATCCAAAGATTTCAGTTTCTTTTGAAGCATCATCATTAAACGCATTTCGGCTGGAATTGCTGAATTTACGTAATCATAAATCGGTTTTAAGATTTGTCCTGTTCGATTGATTCTACCGCGTTTTTGAACTTCGATATTAATATCTAATTCAGGTTGTAATACAATCATTACTCGTTGTTTTACATCTTCTTTTTTTACTTTACTTGTAATGATTGCATGAGCCGAAGCACCAGTACTACCTGATTGATTTATTAGTAAAACATCTAATTCATTATTATTGAACTCACGAAAAGCATCATTTGTGTTTATCTTTTTACGGTTTTCTACAATTCCACGTGTTCTTTTTTCATTCAATTGTAATTTCAGTTTTCGTCCAGTAACTTCCCCAACAGAATATCCTGCTTTTTGAATACGACTTACTATTACATCAATTGGAGAAATTGTTATTCCAGTTGAAATACTGCTTATTTGCTCATGAATACGTAAATATTCAACTTTAGCTTCCGCTCCTAATTCATCAATATCGAAAACTTCATATTCTTTAGTTCCGTCAGGTAAAGTGATTGTATATCTCATAACACCTTCCAAACCTTTTTCAAGAACGATTGAAAAATCTGCTTTTACTTCTTCGCCTATGGAAACAGAAACTCCACTTTCATCTTCCATTTGTTCTAAAAAACTTCCCATTGTGGAAGCGAAGGCGATGACAGGTTTTTTACCTTCTTTTAATCTTTCTATTGCACGATCTGCCACCGCTTCTGCTTTGATAGAAAACAACATTTGATTAATCACATTAAACACTTTTGAGAAGTAAGGCATATTGTCAACTCCTGCATTTGATGTTCCCTCACGGACTTCTATTTCTGCACCTTCTTCTGCAATTATTTCATCCAATTCGCCTACACGTTTATCCACATAATTTGCCTGAAATGCGATAATGTCACGCAAAATTAAAGTGATATTATCCGCTATTGCTTTGTGTTCATTTGCTTTATCATGGAGTGTAATATAATTTACTTCAATTCCCTCGTAGCTTCTTTCTCGTCTTATCATTTGCCCCTCTGAAACAAGTTGTGATGCTAATACTTCTTGTAATGCTACACCGCCATTAGCGATAGCATCAACCAAATTTTGTTGTGACATGTTTGCTTCTGAAATGGATGTTTTCATACCATATATCGGCATATTATCGGGACGTTTTGCAAAGGTTGCTGATAAGAAAACAGCTCCCTTTGTTTTCTTCACAATACTTTGCATGAATGTTCCTGTATTTGACGATCCACTTGCATTATGACTTTCATCCATAATCAAAATGCTACCTTCGGCAATGTTTCTTAAGAAATTGGGTTTTGTGTTTTTCTTTTCAGGCGAGTTGAATTGAGAATATGTACCGATTACAAAATCATAGTTTTTTAACTCGCCAGTTTCAAATATGTGATTTTGTTCCATACTCGATGGTGCTTGATAAACGACTAATCCGTTTTCATCTTTGATGTCTGTTTTACTCTCTTTTGAATTGACAATAAAAGGTCTTAAATGTGAAGAACCAATTGCATCCAAATCACGATATAAATCAGAAAACAAGTTTGCTTTTTCAGTCAGGACAATTGGTTTTATACCTTGATGCACTGCATAGCGAATCATAGATGAAGCAATTCGACCTTTTCCAATTCCTGTTTGATCTCCAATAATCATTGCTTGGTTCAATGCTTCAATGTTGTAAATTGCCATTCCAACTGCATCAATTTGTTCTGCTGATAAAACATTATACATTGAAGCTTTTGTTGGATAACCTAATCGATCACGAACAAAATTATCCATGTCTCCACCAACATCGCGTGTTATTTGTTTTAAAGCTTGATGAATCTCGAAGTCCATTGAATCGGGTACTTGAGTATCTAAAACCTTTCCCTTTGATGATGGAATATAAGCACCTTCCAATGTTCCTAAATCAGAATTAGAATTCAAAAATTTTTCTAACTCTTTCGCTCTTTTGATTAGATAATTTGATTTGGATGTATCTTGACTATCTATAATTTGTGAATTTACCCTAGCGAATAATTCATCGAATGAACTTACAACTTTTGATAAAGTATCATTTTTAAGAGGTGCAACACCTGAAGGAATTTTTTTTCTTCCATTGATTAGAACAACTCTTGTATCAAAAGTTGTTCCTTGACGAGAATACAATTTGTCTCCTTTTATTGGGATAACATCATCGACGTTATAATGAGAGTATATGTAATTGAAAAAGATTCTGTTTTTTCCTGCTTGAATTCGACCTTGATTGTCATAATCTGTATGACCTCCAATGATAAATGCACATTTACCATTGTCTTTCATAGTTTCTAAAGCTATGATTGCCATATAATGATCCAAATCGTAAATTCGGTAAGTTCCAATATATGTCGGGTCTCCAATTCTACCAAAAGGCGGATTTGTGATTACTGCATCAAAACGTCTTTCAAAATCCTTGAAAGGTCTTGAAGCATCAACTCCAGTTACAGAAATGTAGTTTTGACGTTTTAAATTTTCACGTCTTACTTTATCAATTTCATTGACAATTACTTTATTTGGATTACATGCTATGGTTAATAATCCATTGCCTGCTGATGGTTCAAAAACTATTTTTCGATTCGTTTCAATTCCACAATACAAACCCATTAAATAACCAATAGGGGCAGGTGTAGAATATTGCTTTAACAAAATACTTTGAGAAGTACGAAATGATAAATTGGTTTGACGGTTATACAATTCAACAATTTTATTGAATTTCGATTTTTTATCATCCCTGCTGTCATTTGCAATTGAGCGTGCTGTTTCAACGATCGCATATTCCGTTAATTCTTTGACTTTTGTTTTGTCAACTATTCCCATAGAATGTGCAATCCTTTCAGTATGAAGTCTTGATAATTTATCTCCATTTGATAGACTATCAATCATAAATCGAATATATCTATCTTCATTTTGAACCTGTTTCATGACACTTGCTTTTGAGGGTTTTGTTTGGAAATTGATTTGATTTTTTAGAAACTCATTTTCATTTTGTAATTCTTTAATGAGTTCTTTTTGAGGTTCATTTTCTGTTATTCCACGAAGTACGCTGTGATAGAACCCTAAACTGCCGATAAAACCGATTACCGACAGTAAAAAAGAGTACTTCGCATAAGGAATTGGCTTACTCATTATCAGTTGCAATTAAATAACAACCTCCTAACAACAATGCAATTAAAATCCCTGAAATTGCAATAGTTTTTAATTCTTGTCGACTTTCCATTCTCTCATCAACCAAAGTATAAGTGAATTTATTTCCATGAAAGGAACGATGTACTTCACATAATTTCATAAAGAAATCAAAGTCACTTGCACTTTTAAATACTTGGCATCCTGCTGAATATTTATCAACAACAAGTGTAGAACCTATTTGAGATGCTCGATGGATGTTGATACCGAAAAAACCACTTGCAACTTTTCCATTATTGAAATCAAGCACTGCATCTCTATCATAATCACGAGTTACATTTACTTTTCCACCTGTTTGTATCAAGGCTTTATATTTTCCTCGGTGTAATCCAATTTGATATGTGTCAATGTATTGACTTGGATTTAAAATTGCTGTTCCCTGTGCATTCATTGGATTTTTCAACCAAAAAGTACCAGGATCTGTGGTACATTTAAAAACCATGTATAACCATTTGGGACGACCCGATTGAGCAATGTTTGTAAATACGTGCATTTCGTCATCAAATGCATTTGGAGTTTGGCTATTTGCTCTAAATCCCCAAATGTTTAGGCGGTAAGGTTCTTCGTAAATTACGTAACCTTTCTTTTGAGCTAGTTTTGAAATTTCTTGGATCATGATACGTGTTTTATTGATTTAGTGTTTACAAAAAGGAATCTTCCGTCTACTGTTTCAAATTCCGTTATTCCATTACTATCAGTTGAGTATGTACCTAGAATTGTAAATTGAGGAACGATTAATGACTTACCAACTCTATCCCATACTTTTGTAGAAACAGTTGTCATCAAACGATCTTCGAGACCATACACTCCTGAAAGTGACCATTTAGAACCATCATATTTTAATCCGATTCTATAAAATTCAGCGTTGATTTTTTTCTTGTATTCCATCGATGTAAACCTTGAAAGCAAAGCATTTACAACTGTATTACTAACTAATGCAAATTCAATCTTTTTAAATTCTTCATTCAAATAGATGTACTGCTCTTTGTTTTTTATCTTTTTTAATATGGATAGAGCAGTAAAAATGTTGTCTTCGATAACAGAATCATGAAGCGTTTTTGCAAGTGCTTTATAATTGTTTTGATCTGTATTTTTAGTTTCAGACTTTGGTTTATCATTACCATTTTTAGAATCTGATGTTACTATTTTACCGTATTCTTTGGAATCAATTGTAGTTGGTAATCCTTTTGATTTCAAAGCTGTTTCCATTTCCTGACCATAGAATCCGTCCGCACCATATTTAGGTAAAATTGAACCTCCGTATTTTTTGATAAGTGCTAATTGCACATCTTTTACAAGTGTTCCTTTACTTTTTCTTTTCAAAGGAAAAGTTGAGTTTTGAGGTGCAGGTTTATATCCACTCGGTTTAGAACTTGATGCAGGTAAACTATTTTGATCTGATGAAGGTTGAAAATCTGAATCAATTTGATCTACAAAATCTTCAACTGCTGAATCCTCTTTTTTGCTTTGTATATGTTTAAACAGGAAATACCCACCTGTACCTACTGCGATTGCACCTAGCGACCAGAGTAAATATTTTGTTTTGGTTTCCATAATCTGATTTATTTTTTAGGTTTCTTTTTTAATAATGCTCTCCAATCAAGTGACCAATCTAAATCGCCATCTAAATCATCCCATAGATGTACTGAATACATTTTATTATAGGAATTAGCCGTTGCCCAAAAGGCTTTTTGTGTTGGTATCTCTTGAAAAACTGCTACTATTGCATCTTCATCCGTTCCTGACATAAAACCCAACCATGAATAATCTAAAGCAGAATGAAATCGTTTTGCCCAACCCACAGGATCATAAATTTTCAAAGTTTGAGTCCCATTTGATTTTGATGGTTTAGCGTTTTTAATCGCTAACATTTCTTGGTATTCCAACTTGGTCAATTCATCTGACATTTCTTCGATCAAACTTGCCCCTTTGTACATTTTTCGATACGATTGCTCTACACTGTAAAAGTCTTCTTTGGATGGAATAGCACGCATTGTTTGTCTTACAAGTGGCACGTCTGTTCCCCACCAACCATCATTTTCAAAAGCTTGTCGAAATTGCTTTGCCCATGTTGCGTGGTTGTCTTTTCCAAATGATTTGGATTGTTCTTTTTTGGCGTTTATTTCTTGAACTTTCCTTTTTGCAAAATAAAAAGCTGTGATTGCTATTATTGAAACTCCTAGAGTAATGGACAGCGAAGTAACAAATCTTCGCTGTCCATCTGTTAAAGAATTCCACCAACTTCTTTGTTTGGTATCAATTATTATACTGGTTGGAGCGACTTTGTAAGTTTTCTTTTTAGGTGTGTTACTGACGCTTTCCATTTGATTTTAGGTGTTTTGTGTTTTTTTCTAATCAACGCCTAGAAACTTCTTGGCGAGTGCTACTTTTGCAGGATCAGTTTTTACAACTTTTGCTAATGCTGTAAGTGTTTGAGCTGATAAGTAAGTTGCTAATTCTGCTACTGCTTTTGCCTTTTCGGTTGCTTCTTTTTGAGTTCCCGAAATGGAAATATTGAATTTATACTTTTCCATTTTGATTGATTTTTTGATTAACAATTGAATAAAAATCTTGTCGGAGTTCAGGATATTTGGCAAATACCTCCCATGTTTTAATAGCACTTTCCAATTTTTCTTCTCCGTATTGCTCTTTTAGTTCTTGATAGAATTTGTCAGTTTCTGAAAGTTCAGCTTCAATTTCAACTTCTGCTTGGGGAATACCATGTATAGGGTTTGCAGGTGCTTTTGAATTAAACTGTCCATATAATTGCATTCCTTGGGAAAGTAATTCTTTGACATCAACTTGTTTGTCCCCTAATTGATCTTCTGCATCTTGTAATTTGCGTTTTAGCTTTTTTACTTTTTTTCTAAGTGTAATAACTTCCGTTTCTAAACTTTGTCTTTCAAGAGCTGATGAAATTCGTCCCTCAACATCTTCTGATTTGTTTTTGATTCCATCTAATGAAGCTTCTTTTAAATGGAAAATGTATCTGTTTGAATTGGGAGAATCTCCAAAATATAATCTCACTTCAACATTTTCAGTATGTGGTTCGATGTAATCTAAATATTCATCAAAGTTGGTTGGATCATTTGTACAGGCTACGATTAATTCTCCATCAACTGATATTGAGTATCTTTTTTTTCTTCCTTGTTCGTAAAAATTAGAAACTAGTCTTTTAATTGCATCTAATCGTTCTTTTGAATAACTTTCGTTAAAGACTTTACCACCATTTCCACGTGCTTTTGTTTTTCCAAAATCTTCCATGATTAGTTGTATTATTTAATTTTTGGTATTACCTGTAAAAGCTTAACATGTACAGGTAGTTTTTGATTCAAGTTTTGAATGGTAATTGTTCCCGAATAAACATACTGCATCTCACTAATTCCTTTATCTGTCAGATCGAATGCTCCAGTTTTAGAAACTACTCGAATGTTTTCGTCAGGTAAGAGTAAAATCAAAATATCATTTGGTGCTTTTACTATTCTTGATTCGTCAGGGATTAAAACAAGGTGTCTGAATCTCAACAAATAATTTTCGCCAACTTCCAATTCTAACATTTTCTTTTTGGCTATTTCTATGGCTAGACCATCTGTCATAATTCAAGATTTAGATAAATATTAATTTGATAGCCATTAGTTAAATCCTTTAAAAGATTTGAATAAAATCCCTCTATGATTGTAGATGTTGGATCAATATCAATTGAAAAAAAAGATTCTTTACTTCCATTGATCCATTCTTTGCCCTTACCAAAATCAGGAAGAACATTCATAGCTCTATTGAAACCAGCCAATCCATATTGATGTGTTGGCATTTTCACAACTTCACTAAATAACACATCTCTTCTTTCAGGAATTCTAAGCCAAAGTGAACCCATTTCTTGTTCAGCAATTTCAAGCATTATTAATCTGACTGTTACATTTGATTTGGAATTGTTTCTTTCAATACTTGCTAGATATTCTTTATACTTTTCAAGTAAAACTTTCTTTTCTTGTTGAAGTTTAGCAATCAATTCTTTGTTATTAATTACATAAGCTTCTTCCAATTTCTTATCAATTTGAGTAATCAATAACTTGTAATTATTGTCTTCCAAATTGTTTTGAGAAATTTTCTTGTAATATTCATCCTCAATTGTATTGTTTCGTTTCAAAAGTTCTTCTTGCTCTAAACTGTAACCATTTGTCGTGATTTTGATTGATTTCACACGTTTTGTATTGCGAGGGAGCTTGATTTGAAACATTACTTTTTCAATTCCTGACTTAATTTGAATGCTATGAATCAATGTTTTTTTCATGACTAATATTCTGAATTTGTTTCAATGACTGAGAATGTATAAATCGTTACTCTGTAAGGCACGAACTTGATTAATTCATGTGCTTTATCTGTGTAAGCAATTTCTATTTTTCCGTTTCCAGTACCTAATTCGCCTAGAGTAATCAATCGATTATCAGGTGCGACATTTAAACCCGACATCAACAATTTACTTTCAAAACCTTCAGGAAATAATTCCATATCATTCAAAAGAATTTTTTGACTTCCTCTGTAAAACATCAAATCATCACGAGAAGAGGTTAAAGCAATTCCAATTAAATAATTTGCATTTTTATCCAATTCAAATTCCTGTTTAAATGTTTGGTTTTCGGCTGTTATCTGAACATCGAACCGTTCTTTGATAAGATTGTGTTTGTAACTCATATTATTAAAGTATTTGAAATAAAAAGGTGGTTAAGTGGTTGTATTTAGGATGGTTTTGAGTAATTAAAAGAATTAAGGGACAGTTTTGATTTAGGTTATAGATACTGTCCCTTATTTGCTTTTTGGTTAAGGTGTTGTTACTGTTCCTACTAATCCAACGTACAACCATTGATTTTCAGGAATTTTAAATTGTGTTCCCAATTCAATTGTAAATTCAATCAACTCGTCATCGTTTACCAATCTTGGATTATCTAAAGGATAATACCCCATAGGTAACATATTATTGTTGTCAGTTGCAAAACATCTGATTGCTTGATTTTCAGGAATCAATTGTTTACGATTTGCTTTGAATGAAAACTCCCCATTGCAAATTGCATTAACAGTTGATACGCTTTCAAATTTGATTGCTTTTCTAGCTTCTGTGTTATTCACGTCAGGGTTTTCGCCAGTCAATAGAAAGATTCCACTTACTACCATTACCATATTCTTTGGCAATTTCGCATTTGAAATATTTCTAACTCCAACTTCTTTGTCATCTTGTGGCTCAAACATTTTAATTGTTTTTGAATTAATTGGTTTGATTGAATAAATGATGTAATCTGAAAGTCGAAGATTTCCTTTTCCTAATTCATCTTTGATATGATTTGGTAATACTCCGAAGTGTTTTTCCATATCACGTCTTGATCCTCTCGATACTTGAACTTGCCCTTGTTGAGCAATCTTTTTTACAATTTGTGCTTTTTCTATTGGAGATGCACTATGCGCAATTCTTGAAAGTTTTACTGCATCTAATCCGTACAATTCTCCTGCGTTATTGTACTCTGAATTTAAAAATTCTCCTAACATAATTATTGATTTAAGTCCGCCAAAGGCGGTGTGATTATTATACTTTTTACTGATTTAATTGTGATTAGTCTTTTTTATCAAAAGCTACGATTGGCTCACATTTTTGAGAAGTCAGGTTCGTCGTCAATGATTGAGTATGCAAAACTTGGTGCTGAACTCAATTCTTCATTGTCATCGTCATAATCTGAATATCCTGCAATAGCATTTTGACTTTCAAATTCATCTGCTTCTTGACGGTTGAAGTTTTCAAAAAAATCAAGTGCTGATACATCGATTGCTCCAACTGATCCATCTGCATTTGTTGAACTCTCTACCGTACTTGCTGAATCCCCACCTTTGAAGATTTTATCCAAATAGTAAGTTGCTAAAACTTCATCTTTGAATTGTGTCAACCTTGTTTTGGCTTTTGATGATTCTCCTGCTAATGTGAAGCCATTTACCGATGTTGCGATTTGTTCATTTTCAAAGTGTTTTGCAATTCCATAAGCAATTGCACTTGCTCCTGCAACTCTTAAAACTCCAGATCTGTCTCCAAAGTAATGACCAAGACCTATCATTCCTAAACCAAACCATTTCGCTTGTTTTCCTGAAACCGCTCCGATTCCTGCTCCAACTGTTGCACCTAGTACAACATCAACAAGGGTTTTTAGTCCTGCATTTGAAAAACTTCCTTTGGTTTCTTTGGCGTTATAGGCATCTATGAAGTTTTTTCCTTTGGTTTTTAATTTATGCCCTGAACCTTTATTTTTCTTTGTCATGATTACTGATTTAACTGTTTATAATAACTCAATTCTTCGGACGTATCCTCTCGATTTAGCATGAGTTGTTGCCTTTCTTCTTCGTGGTTTCTGTTTTGTGGTTTTACGTTTAATTGGTGTCTTTGTGGTTGTTTTTCGCTTTACTGTTACTTTTCGTTTTAAAGGTTTTTTTGTGGTTTTTCTTCTAACTCCATCTAATCCTTCTAAACCATTTAATGCTTTAGAAGATTTTGGAGGTGCTTTTTTTCCTTTCAAAGCTTTTACTGCTAAAATTGTCCCTCCGATAACTGCTCCTGCAATTCCAAGTGACAGCAAAGGATGATCTTTTACCCATTGCATAAAACCACCTGACCCACCTGCATCTGCTGATTTTGCGTTTGTATTTGCACTTCGACTTTCCATATCTGTTGATTCTGTTTCATCTGTTCCACTCTCATCCGCTGTTGTATCAACACTTGTTGTTTTTAGTGCTGGTAAATTGGATGATCTTTGAGTTGTTACAACTTGATTTGCAATTTCATCTGAATTGTGTGGACTGTTTTTTTCTTCTTCATCTGAAATTTTATCTTGCACTTCATCGTCTTTTTCCTCTTTTGATCCTTTTTTGAAAAGTCCCCCAAGTTTTTTAATTAAAGTGGCAATTGTTCCGATTACTCCCGATGCAGCTGCGATACTTGCGCCTGCCGTTACTGAACCTAAACCATTTACTCCATTTTTGTTTTGAACTTGGTTGAACTCATCGTAATAAGTGTCCGTTCCAATGATTGCTATGAGATCATGTTCATTGTAAACGGGACTTATTACTTCGCCTAGACCATTGAGACTAACTTTTTTATCACGATTTCCACGACCTGTTAATATGGATTTTTTCAAGTTTTCGGGTTTTCCACCTGCACCATAAAAGATTTTTTCTAATTTCTCTCTAATAGTTTTTAGTTGTTTAAACTTTGCTAAATCCATGTTGTTTTGTTGCGCTTGAGCATCTGTCCAATAGGAATATCTAAGCTTTCCTGCTACTTTCATTAGGTTAACTTTCATACTTGCTAGTACTCCTGCTCTGAGTAATGCCGTTGCAGGATTTAACCGATTTACAACATGCAATCCTTTCCCTAACTTTTGTTTTAAAGTTGAATTAGTGTATTTTGCTACTCTTGTCTTTCTTTTTTCTTGCCTATTATATTTGCGATCAAGTTTTTTTTGATTACCATCCAACCCTTCTAATTCATCTCGATTATAATCATCTTCCCAACCTTCCAGTTGCTCGAATTCGTCGAACTCATCGTCCTCGAATCCATTTAAATATTGCAGATCCATTTTGATGTCTTGTTTTTGAGTGTAAGGGACTTCGTAGTTATATTTATGTACCACGCAATCCATAATTATTACTTTGTTTCCGATATGAACTACAGGATATACATGTTCAAATTCTGAAGATTGGTATTTGGTCAATCGAATTGAAAATGGTATATCTAAGTTCATAAGTATTGATCCGATAAAAACGGTCATACAATCACAATCTATTCCCTGTTGTCGATCTTTCCAAGTTCTTGCAGGTCTTCTAACTTGTTCTTTGTTTTGTTCGTCTTTCTCGTATTGCAAGTGATTGAAACAAAATTCCCAAACACTTGCACAGGTTTCTTCTAATGTGGATTTTTCAAGCACTTTAGAAATTTGTTTTGTGTCCGAAAGAGTTGTTGTAATTACTTTTTTCATTAAGCTTACTGTATCTGATAATTCAGCATAGTTTTTAATGACTAAGTTTTTACCCTCTGCTTTTGGAAACAAGGAATTGAATTCAACTCCATTTGCAATTGTTCGTTTTCCCGTTTTCATACTTTTATAGTTGAAATCTGTTCGTAAGGAAAACTTCCTACTAAGGTGTAAACTCGACAATTCGTTGCAACTTTAATAGTCGTTTTACCCCCAGTATCAGGATTTTGAAAGCGAGCAATTAAATCAGGTGCAATTGTTGCAAGTCCAATCCAAGGGATCATAACTTCTGTCTGAATATCACCCGTTTCATTGTTAGCACGGATCACGATTTTTCCACTATCATCTCTCGATTCTTCGGGAATATCGATTTGTTGCATACTACTTGTTGCAACCTGTTTACCATTTACTGTAATAGTGATTAAAGGTGCAGTCATTCTCATAGTGGATCCTGTGGGATTTTTGATGTTGTACTTTATATATAAAGTAACTCCCTGTGCCGAGATTTTGTGAACTTTACCTGATACTACAATGGTAATCTTGTATTGTGCTTGATTTATTTTATACAGGTAACTACCTGTTAAAAACAATGCACCTCCGATGGCTATAACTGTGAATGCTTTCATATTTTAAATTTTTAGGATTTAAAGAGCATTTCTGTTACCTCTAAATCGTGTGTTGATTTTGTTTGAAATGTTTCTCACTTTTTCGTCAAGGCGAGTTACCTTTTTAGACATGTCTTTGAAGTCTGTATGAAAGTCTTTTATGAAATAAACACAAACTGCTACTAGGATGCTATTGACAATTAATAATGTTTCCATGATATTGATTTTAAGTTGTTTTGAATTGTTGATACAAAGTTCCAACTGTTTCAATTATCGCTTTTCCATTTATTCCTATTAGTTCCTTTTTATTCCCTTTTATTCCGCTTTTTTCTAAATTATTCCCTCTTTTTTGGATTAATTCAAACAGATTTCAAATACTTCAAATGGCTTTTGAGGTTTATATTCTAATTTGGAACTGATCATTTTTAAATGCATTGCGACTTCTTTTGAAATGAAGCGATCTATTTTATCTAAAATTCTTCTAAAAATGATTCGAGTATTTTTTTCGGTTGTGTCGTATTTTCCCGCCAGTTCTATAAATGAGTACTCATTAATTATTCGATCAATTAAGATTTTGATTTCTATATGGCGCAATTCTGCCCATAATTCGGGGTCGTTTTTGATCCAAAGTGTTAAGAACACATTGATATCATTCTTGTTTAGTTTCATGATGTTGATTTTTAACGGTATTTATTCAAACAATTAATCACATCAGTCATGTCTAATTGCCAATAATTACAATAATCCTTTACCGTAACTTTTTCCTTTCCTAAAGCATCCTTTAAACCGACAAGTTCTTTTCTTGCCACCTTAGAACAACAGTCCTCAATTACTTGAATGTCTTTTGTAGAAATTAAAATACTGCCCTTTAAATTTTCCATGACCGATTGATTTTTAGCTAATTTCAGGAATCAATTTTGTCTGTACAATTGGGGGTACGGGGAGAACTAGAAGTGAAAAATTGAAAATTGGAGGTAATCGGGAGTAGTAGAAGTTGACTTGGACTACGGGGGGAGTAGTCTAGTAGATTTTCAATGAAAAATTTAAGCTCACTTCATATAATGCAAGCTCACTTCATCTTGTTGCTAACTCACTCCATGTTGTTTATTTTCATGATTTTAAATTGAAAAAACTGTTTTTAATTATCTAAAACTATACAAATCACATAGAAGTAGCTACATTTTAATAAATTATCGATCCTTTTTCGTTAAAATATACAAAAAAGTACAATTTTGAGTGTATATATTTGAAATACCATACGTTATAGCGATTATATGCTGTTATTCTCAAATACTCTTTGCCATGCCATCATCAAACTATCTAACACCCGAAGAGTTAATGAACCTATATCCTCAAGTTAAATTACTTGGATGGAGTTCATCTAAAATTGGAACTTTCTTTAGTTCAGGGTTATTACTTGGTTATAGATGTGGAAAGGAGTACAAAGCACTTATTTTAGAATCAAGCTTTATTGAATTAATGGAATATACTAATCTTGTGAACGATAAAAGAAGGCTTAAGTTTTGAAAAACTTGTAAAAACAAAAATAGAGAAAACGGGAGTCTTCTCTATTTTTTAAATCAACCTAACCTAACCACCTAAATCATAGTAAAAATAAATAAAAAAAATAGTTTCATTGTGTTTAACATCAAAATAGATTGAAAAAAAATATTTGGTATTCAATTACTCCTACGATTAAACAAATGCAATTCCAACTCCGCAAGATTCGTAACTTCTGAATTCTCCAACTCATCTTTCGCTTTTTGAATTATTTTCAAATATTCAGTTTCATCATTCATTTTAGTCCAAGGATAAGGACTTTTCATTTTCAATTTATTCTGAATAATGCTATCAACAGGAAAATGTGGTGGTGCAATTTTTAAAACATCTAAGCACCAAAGATATTTTAAATACAGATTTAAAAGTTTTTGACTAATTCCAAAATTTAATGATCCACCATTTAAAAGCGATCTAAATTTACTTGTGAAATTTTTAATTGATTTAATATTTTCAATATGTGTTTTTTCATCAATTAATGAGGAGACATATTGCTCTGAAATATTAATAATAAATACCTTTAATTCATTTTTAAAACCATTCCGTTCTTTTTCAGACGTTAACGTTTCATATACATTTGATCTTTGAAATGCTCCATTAATAGTAAGCATCCAAATTTCATCTTTTATAAAAGTACTTTTCATTAAATTTATTTTAAATCATTTTCACAAATCTAAGAAATCTACTTTTGTTTTATTTGAAAAAGGTCAATTTACTAATTGTATTAATTATCGAATACAAAACTTCCATTACAATTTACACAATTATTTAGACCCAATATTACAGAAACGATGATTTTTTTAAAAGGATGCAAGAACCATATTTCAACTTCTGTATCATTATTTTAATTTATTACATCTATTAATATAAGCTTCCCATTTCTCAATAATGTTTTACCTTTAATCTTAATAAACGTTTTTTGTTCTAAACTCTTTGTGTAATCAGAATTTTCAAAATTTACTAAGTTGTGTTTTATTCTAACGCTTTTCAATCTTGAATTTTTTTCATCTGATTGGATATATGCTTTACATTTATTAGTATCTGAATTTATTTCATATACACGAACTGAAAACTCACATATCTCATCAATAATTTTTTCTTCAAAATAAGGTAAGTATTTTTTTACTTTATCAAAATAATTTGATTCAATATTAACTGTTGATTTTTGAGATTCATAAAGCTCAGTATTATTGCTTTTTATTTCCAAATTATCAATTCCATTATTTAAAAAATCATCAATATTTTCAGATTTAGAAAGAATTTTTATTATCGATTTTTTTAATATATTTTCGGTTTTATCTTTTTTAGAACTCTTGTTAAGTAATCCATTTAGTAAAACTTCTAAATCCTTAAATTCTAATGTATCTTCTATATTAATTGAGTCATTATTCTTTAGATTTAGGAAAGTGAATTTAATAAATGATGAAAAATACTCTTCAACTTTATCTATGAATTCAATATTAAATTCTTTACCTGATTTTGGTTTAATTTTAAGTAGTAAATCAATTTTAAAACTACCTTGCATTGCAGGTTCATAATAAGGCTCAATTGAATAATCTGATTTATTTAACGGAGCTAAAATATTACCATAAAGATTTGTAGTAAAGTCAATAAAACTAACTGTTGATTTTAATTTAGACAAATGATGATCTGCAATCCCACCTTTTAAACTTGAAGAAAATGACAATTGAGCTTCATTTGTATTTAATTCAATAAAGGAATCTTCAAGGGGCAACCAATTTTCAGGTACTGAATTTTTATCTAAATTATAAATTTTAAAAGGTTTCATTGAGTAAGTAAAATCAACTATATAAATTCTACTTGAAGATAAATACAATTCTCTAAGTGATATTTGATTTCTAATTAATTTTTGATAATTAATGTCACTAACAAGAATATGAAAATAACGAAGAATTTTTTCATCATATATATCTTCAATTATAGAACCTAATATTCTGTTACCATATATAGATTTTCCAGTATACAATATTGGATCATCATCAGGAATTAATTCAAAATATTCATCAAAAATTAAAATTAATTTATCATCAATTTTTTTATCAAAATATAAATCTAAATCAAAATTCATTTTGTAAGTTATTTAAGGATACTATTCGTTGCGAAGATAGGGAACTTGTTATTGAAAAATTTTGTCTTTTGAATAATGAATGGTGATAAGGGTTGTGATCTCTTGATGATGATTCTACATCACATTCATTATCATTACAATGAAAAATTAGTGCAAATTTTTGAAGATTGGGCGCAAATTTTTGATTTTTTTTAATTTTAAATTTATTGTGGTAATCTGTTTCTATTTCAATTAAATTTGATTTATCAATTTTATCGATAGAAATCGAATGACACTCTTTGCATTGAGTACGATCGTTTATTATAATACATTTCTTGTCTTCTCGTTCAAAATGTGTTTCAAAATCGAAATCAACAACTTCTCTTCTTCTAAGTTTTCTAATAAAAGACAAAGAAGCTGTATTCTCTATTTTAACAATTTCACAATCAGTTAATAGAATTTCTTTAATTTCTTCCGTTTGGTTCATTATAATTGATTAGTCTTAAAAGATGTAAATATATTAATTCTAGGCGAAGCCAATATTTTATTCCCTAAAAAAAGTATTAACAAAATTCAAAAACTTACTTAAAATAGTTTCTCCTACTGTTGCTCTTTGTAGTATTGAGGGTTGTTCTTCTAAAATTTGAATTACTTCTTCCTTTTTTGGAGTTCTTTGTGTGAAAAGAAAATTTTCCGTTAACTTTTTGAGTTTGTCGGGATTAACTTTTTCTTCTTGAGTAAATTTTTCAAAAGCTTTTTGCTTTTCCTCATTCATAAAGTTGTTGTATTCTTCTTCGACATTTTCTTCCAAGATTAAAGGTAAATTCTCAATAATAAATTTTTCGATTAGTTCTCTTTTTGATCTTAATTTACTATCACCAGCAAGAATGTCTAATATTTCTTTCTGTCTTTTCGCTTTTTCTTCTTCAGTAGAAGATTTCAATTTAGCTAATAAACCTAATATATATGCAACCGTAATATCATCACGATGAATCAATTCCAATTCAAAATCAACCTCTTCTAAAATGGATGTTTTCTCTTTTTTCTGACTGGTTTTATCGTATAAGTCTAGGTATTTTGATTTGTAATTTTCAAAGGTTTGTTCTTCCAATTCAATATCCTCAAAAGAGAAATCCACAAATGAGGTCATGATGTTTTTCAAACGGATAATTTCTCTAAAAGCTTTGATAAAATCTAATTCATCAATTTCACTTTGTAGTTCGTCAACAGATTCAAATGTGGGAACGATTTGTAATAATTTTTCATAAGCTTCATCTATATCTTGAATGTATTTTATATACGGTTTCATGATGATGATTTCCTTTGCATCTTTGTTTGAGAACAAAGCAATTGCATCATCCGTTGCTTTTTTAAGATTACGGAATACAACAATATTTCCTTGTGATTTTTTATCTCCTAATATCCTATTCGTTCTTGAGTAAGCTTGAATTAAACCGTGATATTTTAGGTTTTTATCTACGAATAAAGTATTTAATGCTTTGCTGTCAAATCCTGTCAAGAACATATTTACAACCACCAATAAATCAACTTGCTTGTTTCTTACTCGTTTTGCAATGTCTTTATAATAGTTGTAAAATGATAAACTATCTTTTGTAGTATAATTCGTTCCAAAGGTTTTGTTATAATCAATTAGGTATTCTTCTAATTTATCTCTTTTGTGAAATGATTGGTATTCTGCTTTTGGTTCAGCTACTTCATTGAAATCTTTATCATCATAATCGGATTCAATTTCAATCATATCATCGTTTGCTCCATAACTGAATATTGTAGCAATATTCAATTTATGTTTACCTTCGTTTTTAAGACGTTGGAAAGTATCTACATATTTAATCAAACTATCAACACTACTTACACAAAACATAGCCGTAAATTCTCTATTATGTGTTTTTATTGGGTGTTGCTGAATAATATAATTTGAAATTTTCTCAATTCGTTGAGGACTTTCCATTAATTCCTGCGTATCAATGTCTTCTACCTCAATATCCACCTCATTTTGTGAATCTTCTTTTTCTCGGTATCTTCCAACGTATTCAACTGAAAAATTTAATACATTTTGGTCTTTAATTGCATCGGTAATTACGTATTTATGCAACTGCTCTCCAAATAAACTTGCTGTTGTTTGATTTTCTTTTGATTTAGACAAGGCATTTTCAACAAATATTGGTGTTCCCGTAAATCCAAACATTTGATAATTGGTGAAGTATTGTGTGATTCTCTTATGTGTATCACCAAATTGGCTTCTATGACATTCATCAAAAATGAAAACAATTTTTTTATTTTTCAGATCATCCATTGTTTTCAAATGGTGTTCTTTTGAAATAGCGTTGAATAGTTTTTGAATGGTCGTAACAATCAATTTATTATTGGAATCATTAAATTGATTGACTAATGTTTTTGTATTCGTTGTAGTATCAACGCAATCAGGTTTGAAGGCATTAAATTCTTTTGCTGTTTGATAATCTAAATCTTGTCTATCAACGCAAAATACTACTTTATCGACTTTTGGTAATTGGGAAAGTATTTGACTAGCCTTAAAAGATGTTAATGTTTTCCCTGAACCAGTTGTATGCCAAATATAACCATTCTTATCTGAATTTTTCACCCTGTCAATAATACGTTCAACTGCATTGAATTGGTATGGTCTAAGTACCATTAGAATTTTATCTGTATCATGCAATACAATATATTTCGTTATCATTTTAGAAACGTGGCATTTTTCTAAAAATGTATTGGTAAAATCTTCTAGTAAGGAAATTCGTTTGTTGTTTTCATCTGTCCAATAAAAAGTTTGTTTGAAGTCAGGTTTTTTATTTCCAAAATTGCTGTAATATTTCGTATTTACGCCATTTGAAACAACAAATATCTGAACAAAATTAAATAGACCTGAATTTGTACCGTATGAATGTTTTTGGTAACGAACAATTTGATTATACGCCTCTTTTAACTCTAATCCTGTTTTCTTTAATTCTATTTGGACTAATGGCAAACCGTTAATTAAAATAGTAACATCGTAACGGTTTTTGTATATTCCTTCATTTGTAATTTGATGGGTAACTTGATATTGATTTTGACACCAAAAATCCATATTGATAAACTCAATATAAATCAATTCGTTGGCATCGTTGCGAAAGGAAAATTTATCTCTCAATATCAATGCTTTCTCAAATACATTATTGTTTTTTGATAAATGATTTACAATCTGCTTGAAATCGTTATCAGAAAAAGTTTTGTTATTGTGCTTTTCTAATTGTATTTTCAGATTTGCCAACAAGTCTTTTTCATCTTTAATGATTACTTTTTCATAACCATTGGATGTCAATTGCTTGATTAATTTTTCTTCTAATATTTGTTCAGATTGGGTTGTCATTCTCTTTGTAAAATTTATGTCTTATTTGCATATTAACTTAAATACGTGATTATATATAAATTGTTCATTTTAAATTAATTGCAAATAAATGTTATATTTTTTATTCTAATTTCATTTTTTTCATACCTTTGTATCAAGTTCATCCTACCGCTCGGAGGAAAGAAATCGAAAAACGCAAGCCAAGATGCTCTGCGTTTTTTGCTTTTAATGAAGTTCTTCTAATCTTCTTTTGTATTTAGATTTGAATTTATCTCTCTTTACATCTTTCCCTCTAACATGATAGGCTGTTAATAAATAGTATTCTTCATTTTTTCTTAATGGCTCTAAAACAATTACATATTTCTCTACTTCATCATAAATATAAGTTCTTATCCCTTCAGGTTCTTTCACCGAGAAAATTAAAATATTGTCTTTTTTCTTTTCTTCTATATGATATTTAATCCAATGTAAACGTATAGATCTATGATATTCAAATTCTCTTTTTTTGGTTTCGTAATCTACAACCTCTGTTGTAAGGTGTTTAAACAAAAGTCCTAATTTAATCGCTCCATCAATTGGTGTAGGTTTAATCGCTTTAGAACGAAATGAAAATGATTTATTATTTACAATATCTCTTTGAAAAACTCCGTACAAAGATTCAGTTCTTTGATTTTCTCCAAATGAACCAATATCTAATAACTGATTGTATTTTTTTAATAGGTTAAATGGCATATTATTTCAAATCAATAAAAAATAAATTCATTTTAGTTTCACTAAAACCCGACGAGTTTGATAGGTTTTGTTTTGTATGTTCCTTTATTTTCTCAATTAGTTTCATTTTAGCAATTACTTTTTTGTCAGTATTATTCAAATGATATGACAATGCACCTGATAAAAAATCAGCAATCTGTAGAATCATACTTTCATTTGAACGTATATTTTGAACGTTTCTGAATACACCGTATTGAATATTAAGAATGTGCTTCAATTTATTTACTTTGTATGCGCTAAGGGTGTCTTTTATATCAAGATAAACATTGTATGTGTATTGACTATTCTTTTTATGATTTAGTAAATAGTAATACATCTTGTAATAAAACGTATCGTAATTTTGTGAAAATTTATCGTTTTTAATTTTGGATTTATCAACAACTATTGCTCGGAAACGTAAATCAGTATCAAAAAAATAATTCACTAAATCAGTATAAAATTGATGTTGCGAATTTGATACGTTTGACCATTTTATTTCACCGTAATAATTATGTTTCTTTTTTAAATCATTAATTCTTTCTGTATGTCGTTTTACTTGATTATACGCAGAACTAACACTACCAAGTATCATATACTTTTTATGATCATTTTCAATGTGACAACTTTCATCACAATAAATATTGAAGGTTTTATTTGTAATCATATTAAAAACATCTTTAATTCAACAAAACATCTGTTGCAACAATCCTTTTTTATACTCTTGAGTATCTTCTATTTGTATTGAAATTAATTCAATCTTTTCATCAATCGCAGTAAGAAAATCAGCTATTTTGATTTGTTCTTGAATAGAAGGAATTGGAACAATAAATTTCCTCAAATCACTTCCATTAATTGAATTTATTGTCGCACCTAAATTAATATTTACATTTTGCTTATAATCTTCGGAATCAAACCAATGAATTAAATATTTATTCAAATTACTTCTATAAACAGTCATAAATGCTCCAAATGCAACTCCTTCTATTTCTTTAGGGATAATTACATTTTTTCCAATTAAATTACGACTACCATTTCTTACACATATTAAAATATCATTTTCAATAACTGGGTTAAATTTGGTAGTATTGACATAAACGTTATCTACAAATGCTAATCTTTTGTTTTTTATATTAGAAGAACGTAGAACTAAAATACCATCACTACAAATATTATCAGGTGAATAAGTTAATCCATTAATAACTTCACCAATCTCCACCAAAGTTTTTTCCTCCCAATCCATAAAATCTTTCCCGTTCTCATCTTTAAACCGAATCTCTTGCGAAAATATTTTTTGCATCATTCCTTTTTTGTATTCTTCTAATGCTTCTTTTTTCTCTTTTAAAAGATTTAGTTTTTCATCTACGGAGGTAAGGAAATTTGCTATTTTTGTTTGTTCTGGGAGGGTAGGCAAATTAATTGGCATATCAAAAATCATTTCCCTTCTAACTGAATCAACAGAGTTTTTAGCATTCATTCTTGTTATTCTCTTTAAAAAATTTTCTGAGAAATAATGAAAAACAAATTTTCCATAAATGCCTTCTTTAAAGTTACATAAGCAATAAACTCTTTGGTGAAAATCAAATTTTCCATTAATGTAATGATAGTTTTTGCCAACACCTACGCCATCACCAGAAGTTAAAATTGCCTCTCCATCAAAAGTAAATGAATTAATTCTTTCTACAGTTTGAGAACGAACAAAAAATGGATAAAGCCCATCTTCAATTTTATTCTGAGTATCTTTATTACCAGTAGTTAAATTGCAAACATCGCCAATAATTCTTGACGCTAAAAAGTCTTTAAACTCAGGAAATCTTAATATTGGTTGTAATTTATCCATTATAATTTCAATTTTCTTTTTTCACTTCGTGTGATACTAGCGATTCCACTCAAATGTGCCACAAGAGTATTTACCCCAACCTGAAAAACATTTCTTGAAGTAGCTTCTTTAGGTGCGTTCATATTCATTGATATTTCGTGCCATTTTAACTGAGAACAAAGCTCTTTAATTTTTTCATCATCAAATGAAATGATAATTTTATGAGCAAAAGCATTTCTAATTTGACCAATTTTATCTAAATCATTTTTTATTATTTTACTTATAAAACCTAGTGAATAGAGTAAATCTGTTTTTGCAGAAAAATTGCCTATTATACCTGTATGATTCAGCATTTTTTTGACTGTACTCGAATTTGAAGGGAAATAATTTTCAAGGCAAAATAGTAATAAATCTTCTAAATAAGCAACACCTACAACTACTATTGCTCGGTCGTTATTATCATAATTAAACTGCTCATTAAATGACATCAACCCATTTTCAATGATAAAATATCTTTCTAACTCTTTACCTTCAATTAACATTTTAAAAGGGTGTTTTAATATTCAACTCTTTACAAAATGAAGCAATGGTTTTATCCACTTCGTTCATTTTTGCATCTATACCTTGTATTCGTTCAGCAACTGTATTTACATCAATAGAAACTGCTTCTTCAAAAGTGTTTACATAACGAGGTATATTCAAATTGTAGCCATTTGCTTTAACTTCTTCCAAAGTAGCAATGTTAGAGTATTTCTCAATTACCTCACGAGATAAGTAGGTATTTACAATTTTATCAATATGTTCTTCTTGCAGTATGTTTTGGTTTTTCTCTTTTATAAAATCATTACTCGCATCAATGAACAAAATATTTTCAGGGTTTTCACGGCAAATTTTAAAAACCAAAATACACGTTGGAATACTTGTACCGTAGAACAAATTGGAAGGTAAGCCGATAATGGCATCAACATAGTTGCGGTCTTCAATCAGAAATTTACGAATATGTCCTTCAGCTGCACCTCTAAACAATACACCGTGCGGAGCAATACACGCCATTATTCCATTATCATCCAAATGATGAATCATGTGTTGGATAAATGCAAAGTCGGCTTTGGTTGCTGGAGCTAAACGTCCGAATTGAGAAAAACGATCGTCATTTGAAAATAATGGGTTGGCACTCCATTTTGCAGAAAATGGAGGATTAGCAACAATCGCTTCAAATTTCATTTCTTCGTGTTGAGGTCTTTCTAAAGTATCTTCATTTTTGATGTCGAACTTATGATAATTTACATCGTGAAGAATCATGTTCATTCGAGCCAAGTTATAAGTAGTACGGTTCATTTCCTGACCATAGAAATGTCCAACTTCTTCTACTTCTCTTGCAACACGTAATAATAACGAACCTGATCCACAAGTAGGATCATAAACAGATTTTAGTTTGCTTTTACGAGTAGTTACAATTTTTGCCAAGATAGAAGACACTTGTTGAGGAGTGTAAAATTCACCTGCTTTTTGACCAGCACCTTCCGCAAATTTTGCAATTAAGTATTCGTAAGCATCACCCAAAACATCACCGTCCGTATTGTCTAGGTCAAAATCAATTTCGTTTAAAGAAGTTAAGATTTTTACAATTACATCGTTTCTGTCTTTGGTTGTACGACCTATTTTAGTTGAGTTTAAATCAATATCATAAAACAAATTATCAAAATCATCCTGACTTTCAGAACCCATTGTACTTTTTTCGATGCTACTCAATACATTCGCCAAATCTTCCATAATGAAGGTACTTTGAATTTGTTCTTCATCGTCTTCATTGATCACTTTTGCATTTCCCTTTTTAGCCAAAGAACCAAATAATTCCGATGGTTTAAGAAAGTAACCCAAAGCATCAACAGTAGCTTTTTTTAATTCTTCTAATATTAGTTTTCCATTTTCTGAATTTTCATCAATTTCATTAAAAACAATTCCATCTGTTTTTAAAAATTCATTAGCTTTTTTCTCTAACTTTTCAGAAAGGTATTTGTAGAAAATAAATCCAAGGATATAATCCTGAAATTGGTTAGCACTAATTTTTCCTCTAAGAATATTGGCAATCGCCCATAACTGTTGTTCTAATTGCTTTTTTTGTTCTTCTGACATTCTTAATTATTTAAGTTGACCTCATTTACAGAGGTTAAAGTTAAAAAATCTATTTTGACTGCGGAAAGATACGATTAGAAGGTCGTAATTTTTTTATGGTTTGGTGATTAATTAATTTATTTTTGTATAAAAGATAATATAAGTTATTCCTTTGAATATATTTTTAATTTTGAAATAGAGAACGTTACTAAACCAAAATTCAAATAGTACTTTTTTAAAATTCAATTTCACAAATTAATGTTATAAAATTATGGAAAAACACACAACCAAAATAACATCTAAAAGCATTGAACAAAGTGGATTACCTTTAGATTTTAAAAAAGCAATTGCCGAATATATTTGGAATGGCTTTGATGCCAAAGCAACAACAATAGATATTAAATTTGAAGCCAATGAAATAGGATATTTACATTTATTATCAATTTCTGATAATGGAGTTGGCATTGATTTATCTTCAATTGATGAAACGTTTGGTAATTTTTTAGATTCAAAGAAATCAAAAACATTAGATCAAAATGGGTTTGTAAAAGGAAAAAAAGGAAAGGGAAGATATTCTTTTGATGTTTTTTGCAACGAAGCTACAAGATTTTCAAATATCAAACAAAATAATTTCAAAGGTAAATCAAACTGGTACAATAGTAAATTTTTATTCATTTCATTCTTTAACATCTGATTTACTAAGTAGCGATGAATTTAATGATTTTATAGCTAGTGAATTTGGTTGGTTCCTATTTTTAAATAAAGAATCAAATTATAAAATTTCAATTAATAATATTGAAATTGATTATTGGAATATAATAGGTGAAAATTTAGAATTTGATGAAAAAATTAATGAATTTGATTTTTCTATAAGTTTTATTAGATGGAATAAAAATATTGGGGATAAATATTTTTATTATTTCCTTAACGAAGAACAAAAAGAATGTGAAAGAAAACATACTTTATTCAATAATAAAACAGTTGACTTTCATCACTCTTTATATATTATTTCTGATTATTTTAATGAATTTAAAATTACTCGATTAGATCAACCAACTTTAGATTTTGATGGTAAAAATCAAAGTGATGTCGTTTATAAAAAATTATTAAAGAAATTAAATGAAATTGTAAATAATGAAGAAAAGAAATTTATTCGAGATTTAAAGGCAAACAAACTTATTGATGGATATAATTCAAAAAATATTTTTCCTTTATTCAAGAATAATGAATACGAGCAATTAAGAAAAAAAGATTTAGAAATTGTTGTAAAAGAAATATATTGTGTACAACCAAAAATTTTTCAAGGTCTAAAAATTCCTCAAAGTAAAACTATTGTAGGTTTTTTAAATTTATTACTTGACACTGACCAAAGAGAAAATGTTTTAGATATATTAGAAAATATTATCGAATTGTCAGAAGATGAACGCTGTGAATTATCAAAAGCACTTCAAAAAACTAAAATATCAAGTATCACAAATTTAATTAAGATGATTGAAAATAGATTAAATGTAGTCACTGTATTAAAGACATTGGTTTTTGAATTATCTAAATTTACTAATGAAAGGGATCATATTCAAAAAATAATAGAAAATAATTATTGGCTTTTTGGAGAACAATATCATATAGTTTCAGCAGATAAAAATTTTGAAACAACTTTAAATAATTATTTAGATTTTACTGAAAATGGCAAGAAAAATAAAGAAAAGTTAATTAGTAAGGAAAAATTAAAGAGACCTGATATTTTTATAGCTAGAAAATCAGAAATTATTGATTCAGAAAGTAATGACTATACAATTGAAGAGAATATTATTGTTGAATTAAAAAGACCTAGTGTTGTAATAGGTAAAACACAATACGATCAAATTGAAAACTATATTAGATTTATTATTAATGAGCCAAAATTTAATAGTGAATTGCGTACTTGGAAGTTAATTCTTGTTGGAAAAAAAGTGGATGAATGGATAAAAGATGAATATGAATCTAATAAAGAAAAAGGCAAAAGATTTTTAATTAAATCTGTTAGAAACTATGAAATTTATGCAATGACATGGGATGATTTGTTTAAAATTTTTAATAATAGACATCGACACATCATTAATAAATTAGATTTTAAAGATACAATTATTGAATCCTTAGAAAATAAAGGTCTAATTATGGAAAATGATATGCCTAATGAATTAACAAAGGTTATACTTAATAAATAATATTATTTTAGATTGAATATAGTTGCTAAATATTATATTTTGTCAAATTCATTTTGAACTATCTTTTATAATATCAACACAAAAATTAAATGAAAAAAATGGATGAAAATCTGGTGTAATTGAATGAATTAAATTATCAATTAATGTAAAATGTCCAATTTCAGGAAACAAATCGGGATCAATCGGTATTAAAGCATTAGGATTATGAAATAAATTCATACCTTCTCTCCATGATTCTGTGCCGTTTTCTTCAACATTATATTTGAATAATTTTGGATCAATTGCATTTTGATCTTGATCATAGCAAGCACCATATCTAATGGTTTTATTACTCTTCACTCCAAATCCAGCTTGTATCCCCATTCGAGTAAATTTTGAAATTGTAGCTGTAGCAGAAAATAAAACGCCACTAATATTTTCAGATGACGGTAAATTGAAAAAACCAGATTCAATTTCAGTTCCATTTCCTTTAATGTATTTTCCTATTTGTTTTGAAGTCACTATTAATTCTCCATTTTCATCTTTTTCATGTTCATGTTTAACTCCATATAAGTAATCTGAAATTGAATTAAACGAAATGGTCATAGAATAATCATCATAAAAATCGGCAATTGCAATAATAATTGGTTTACCTGCCACATGAGGTAAATTCCAATATTTTTTATTCAATTTCGCAGTTAATGAACTACCAAATCTTAACGGCATATCATTATTTATTTCTTTTGAAATATCAATATTGTGGAATCTTTCAACATTATCAAAACTGGCATCTTTACTTCTATTTACTATTACAGCTTCAATAGCAATTTCAATATACTGTTTTCTTATCATAAAATCTGGTCGCTCATATTTTCTGAGTAATTGAAATTCCATCTCAGTAAACAAACAAAATAAATACAACTCCCAAAGTCTTGAATCAAAACCATTTAGAGATTGAAATTGTTCAATAAAGTTTCCATCAATGTCATGAAAAAAATTAGATATTTCAGAAATAATTTTTTTAGTTGGTTTATAATGTTCGTCCTCATTCAATCTTTTAAAAAAAGGATGAATTTTATTCTCACTCACTTTCAAATCAAACAAATCAAGACCTTTTTTTAAATCACCTTGAAATATTGTTTTAACTTTATTAATAGTGTGTCTTGAAATTTCCGTTTTTATCCAATCTCTTGCATTTTCAATTTTTTCAAAATTTATTTTTAAATCAATTAATCTAAATTTCCAATGCTCATCTCTACAAAATATTACACAATTAAAGTCTCTATCAAATAAATCTTCATTTAAAGTTGCTAAGATTGTTTCATTGTCATTAGAATAATATTCTAATTCTTTACAAAAACCTGTTAGTCTTGGTTCTTTTGTAAACATTATGTAAGCTTTAAATTTTTGTTCAGAAATTTGTTTGATGATAGGTTGTGAAATCATAAGCGTTATTTAAATTGTGGAATAGTTATAAATATAGCTATTTCATTTATAATATTATAATCTATTTAATACTATGAATTTGGATCAATTTAATTTTCATTTATTGTTTTAATCAGCCTAAACTCGATTGATTTTATGATATAATTGTAATTATTTCCATTAATTGCGTAGTATATCTTGGAGATAACTTCTCTTGTTTCATTTTCCAAACTCTCTTTTGATCTTGCGAAGCAAGTTTAATTTTTTGTTGTCCCATTGAAAGATTAATTCTATCAATCACTTTCATTAATTGTTTGTGTTTTGGGTTACTGTTTTCAAATAACGAAAGTTGCATATCCTTTTCAGGAGTAAAGTTCATGATTATAACACCTGCTTTTTTATAAGAGTAACCAAAGACAAATATTTTTTCCAATGCTTGAGTTGCAAATCTTGCTAATTCGATGCTAGAACTTGTAGGAAATGGTAGTTTAACAACTATGTTTTTTGAGTACTGTTTTAAATCTTGTCTATGAAAATTCGTTTGTACAAAAACCATTATCGAATTACAAGTAGATTCTTGTTTCCTAAGTTTTTCAGCACACGAAACTGCAAAAGTGGTTACTCGTTCTTTTAGATCTTTTAACTCCGTAATATTCCTTTCAAAAGAACGTGTAGTTGCAATGTTCTTTTTGTCTTTAACATCTTCCAAATCAAGAGTTGGAATACCTTGTAAGTCATGTTTTAATCTAAGACCAACAATAGATAAATTTCTCTGCACCCATGAATCATTTAATTGAGTGAAATCATAAGCTGTTTTTACCCCAACTTCTCTCAATCGAATTGCGTGTTTTCTGCCAATACCCCAAACATCCTCAATAGCTGTCCATTTTAAAGCTTTTATTCTTTTTTCTTCAGTATTTATTAAATAACTACTTTTAGTTCTTTCAGGGTACTTCTTAGCTATCTTATTTGCAATTTTAGCCAATGCTTTAGTCGGGGCAATTCCAACACTTACTGGAATGCCTGTCCACTTTTTTATTCGTTTACTAATTCCAATTCCATATTCATTGAGGTCATACATTTCAAAACCTCTCAATTTTAAGAAAGCTTCATCAATACTGTATATTTCAGATTCGGGACTGTATTCTTGTAACAAAGTCATTACCCTGTTACTCATGTCTCCATAAAGGGCAAAGTTTGCAGAAAAAACATTTATATTGTTCCGAATAAAAACGTCTTTGTATTCAAATGCCAATGCACCCATTGGAATACCAAGTGATTTTGCTTCATTACTCCGAGCAATAACACAACCATCATTATTTGAAAGTACAACAATCGGTTTCCCAACCAAATCAGGTCGAAAAACACGCTCACAAGAAGCGTAAAAGTTGTTACAATCAATTAATGCAAACATGAATGCTATTTATTTGTGCAAATATTAAGGATACAGAACGTAAGGTTTTTATGTTTTCGGAAATTTATAACGCTTTTATAACGAATGTTACAATTCCCCAAATAATAAGCTCGTTTTCTTCCGTTACTTTAATCGGTTGGTATTTATCATTTGCAGGTATCAACCAACAACAATCATTTTCAATTTTAATTCGCTTAACTGTAAACTCTCCATCTATATAACATACCGCTATTTTGTCGTCTTTTGGTTCAACACTTTTATCAATTACCAAAAGATCGCCATCTGAAATTCCTGCATCTTTCATAGAATCCCCTTTAACACGTCCATAGAAAGTCGATGTAGGTCGTTTAACAAGATGTTTGTTCATGTCAATCGTTAAATCAATAAAGTCCATTGCAGGGGACGGAAATCCAGCACTCAAAGATTCTGAAATCAATGGTATATTCAATTCAGATTCAGAACTAGCGGAATAAATATCTAAAGCAAAAGATGAGTGTAATTTTAACGCTGTCATAAAACAATATTGGGACAACAAAATTACGGATTAAAGAGTTGATTTAAAAAAGAAAATTTATAATATATCAAATTAATAAATGTATTTGGACTGCGATTTAATTTTAAATAGTTTTATAAAAAAAAATGATAATGGATTATATTGAAAAGACTAAAATTATGATTGAATTAACAAGTATTAATTCTTCAGACATTTATTATTTTGATTCAACACCTTACGAATCTGAATTTCAAAAAATTTTTGATTTTTATTGTGAAACACTCGAAATACACTCTGATTATGGCATTAATCCAAGTCATTTATTTTTTATAAATAATATTAGTCGTAATGCAAGAGCAACAAAATATAATGATCAATTTATCATTGGATTAAATTCAGGTACAATAATTTATTTAATTGAAACTTTTAAGAATCAATTTTCAAAAAATAAAATAAATTTAATTCAATTAAATCAAGTAATTATTGGAACAGAAGCTAACAATTTATTATACCAATTATCATTGCATTTTACATTATACCATGAATTAGCTCATTTAATTCAAAGATCAAATTCAATTCATAATGAGACTATATTATTGAACGATTCCGTAACTAATTTTTCTGAAAGAAAACATTTAGAAGAACTGGATGCTGATTGTTTTAGTTCATTGTGTTTAGCAACACATGTTATTCAGCTTTTTGAAACTAATTATAAAGAAAATAAAAGTATATTAGAATTCAAAAAATTAATAATTGCTTCTACTGCCACTTGTATTTATTACATATTATCTTTTAGTGGTGCTGATAAAGAAATATACTTTCACGAGAACTCACATCCACATCCAATAATAAGAATTTCAAATATTATTGGTCATTTTCTTGAGTATATACAACAAAATTATGGAAAGCATATTTTTACAGATATACTAAGAAAAGAAGTAGTGGAAAAAGCTTTTGAATTAAATTCTCAAATATTTGACGACAATAAAATTGATAAGTTTAAAGACACATTATCTAAAAATTATATTGATATAAAAAAATATCTGGAATTTTACAAAAAACTTGAAGAAAATGATAAATCTTTAGCAGTTTATAAATGGAATGAAAAAGCCAAATTAAATAAGAACTAAAATGAAATTCTATGAAAACAAATAAAATTATATGATTCAAAAAACACCCTAGGAATCCAATTCCGCACCTAATTCTGCACCCTAAAATAAAAAACCCTTGTAAATCGAGTGTTTACAAGGGTTTCAGAAATTTAAAAGTGATCCCGTTTGGATTCGAACCAAAGACCTGCTCATTAGAAGTGAGCTGCTCTATCCAGCTGAGCTACGGAACCATTATAAATATAAGATAATAAAAAAGGGGATGATTTCTCATCCCCAGTCGGGGTGGCAGGATTCGAACCTGCGACCTCCTGGTCCCAAACCAGGCGCGATGACCGGGCTACGCTACACCCCGAAATTATCTTTTGTATTTCAATTTTTTTTCAGAAACGTTTTCCTGAATTCGAGTGCAAAGATAGTAAATTTTTCTTATTACACAAGCTTTTTGAAAAAAAAGCGGAGAGAGCGAGATTCGAACTCGCGGTACCGTTACCAGTACGTCAGTTTAGCAAACTGGTGGTTTCAGCCACTCACCCATCCCTCCGGATTCTATATAAAGAACTAGGGCGCAAAATTAATAAAAGCATTCATTCTACAATGACTTTTTACGAAATAATTTTACTTTTTTTTATTAAAAGACCTCAACTTATTAAATGCCAAAGTTTTGTAGTTTCTAATATAAACATTAATATCCATAAATTTAGAATCGGATACTTCTCTAAATGAAATAATGCATAAATAAATACAATTAAGTATGCAATTTCCTCCAATATTAAATTATGATTTCCCAAAGCGATAAATAAAATAGCAATAGGAAATATAGAGGCAAACTGGATATATTTATGTTCTGATTTATAAAAAGAAAAAACAAAACAAGTTCCTATTAATAGATATTTTATAAGTTTAAATAAATCTATTGTAACGCCATTATTCAAGTTGATTAGTGCTTCTCCATTCATGAAAAAGGACCAAAAAAATTCACTTGATAGTATTCCAAACGATGCCATAACAAAAAAAGCTAATGATAAAAGTCGCTCTTTTTTATATTGGTAGAAAGAAATGGTACAAGTAGCAATAAAAAAAATAACCTCATATAAAGGGAAAGGGAAAATAATAGTCTTAGTTTGCAAAAAAATACTTATAGCATAAATAAATACGGTTAATATTGCAAGTGTAACGGTTTTTCCTTCTCTAGTCATGTTTATTTCTTAGCTAAAGCTTCTTCAATATATTTAAATGTTGACAAAACTTCTGGTTTACCATTTACAACAGCTACATCATGTTCAAAATGTGCACTTGGTAATCCATCTGCTGTAACAATTGTCCATTTATCAGCCAGTTGAACAACTTGCTCTGTCCCCATGTTAATCATAGGTTCAATGGCGATAGTTAAACCATTTTGGATTTTTTTACCACTTCCTCTACGTCCGTAATTAGGTACTTGTGGTTCTTCATGCATCGTTTTCCCTAAGCCGTGCCCAACTAAATCACGAACAACGCCATATCCATGTTTTTCAGCATGCTGTTGAATAGCAAAACCGATATCTCCTATGCGGTTAGATGTATTTGTTTGTTGAATTCCAATTTCCAAACATTCTTTTGTCACATCTAATAATTTTTTTACTTCTGGAGAAACTTCCCCTACTTCAAAAGTGTAAGCATGATCCCCATAATATCCTTCAAATAAAGATCCGCAATCAACAGAAATTATATCTCCTTCTTTTAATTGTCTCTTTGTAGGGATGCCGTGAACTACTTGTTCATTTATTGATACACATAACGTATTCGGAAAATCATATAATCCTAAAAAACCAGGTACTGCATTTTGAGAACGAATATATTCTTCTGCAATTTTATCTAAAAATAAAGGAGTAACTCCTGGTTTTATTTCAGCTGCTAAAATTCCTAAAGTTCTACTCACGATTTGAGCTGCTTCACGCATTATTTCAATTTCTTCAGGTGTTTTGTATATAATCATTTGACGATTAAATAAATTCATGTGTACAATTTTTACGTAAAAGTAGAAAGATTCTGTTGTAAATTTAAATTTGATGTTGAATAATTTTTAAACGTGACAAACATCTCTCCACATTCCAAAACAATAGATAATCCTTTTTAGATAAAATTGCATCAACTTTTCACATACTTTTTCAACCATTCTTTCGCTTCTAAAATATCTTGAAAGAAATTTATTGGAAAAGTTTTTTCATTTAACTCCATAAATATTTTAGGAATCACTTCTCCGATAGTCGTATCAGATATTACGGCCATTGCATGAAACAAATTGGGAGCTTCTACTTCAATATATTTTCGTGTTTCTTCATCTGGAGGGAAAGAATTGGAGGCATCGGAAAGTAAACAAACTTTTTGTCCTTTTGTGATTTCTTGTATAAAATTGAAATTACGTTTTTGCATCTCTAATGTTCGTACCACTTTTTTTGATTTGGCAAATAATATTCCTAAATCAAGAAACCAAAAAGTAGCCATTTCTCCTTCGAAAATTTCTTTCTTTTCAGTCGAGGAGTTTTTGTTTTTACATGTTAATAACCATTCTCTAGCCTCTTTCTCATCATGGAAAAATTCTAAAGGAAAATCATTATCGTATAGTTCTTTATAGACTTTGGGGATTATTTCTCCTGTGATTGATTTTGATGATACAGCGACAGCGTAAAATAGTTTCGATAGCTCATCGACTAAAAATGCTCTTGTTTCAGCGTCTAATAATTCAGAATCTGTTAAATCTACAAAGGCATAAACTTTTTTACCTTTAGTTAATTCCTTCATAAATTTAAACGTTCTTATTTCTAAATCTAAAGAGCGAGGAACTTTTTTTGTTAATAAATTAAAAATTCCATCATCATCAAACCAATAATAATGTAGTTCTCCTTCAATAACTTCTTTGTCTTTTGGTATTTCCATTTTTCAAAATATCATAAGTTATTATCTAAATAGTAGCTTCAAAAAATGTTTTCAACCATTTAATTGCTTCGTTTTTATCTGTGAATATCCGAGTAGGTCTCGCTGGTTTATTGATTCTCAAATAAAAATTAGCGACAAGTTTTTGAGGAAAAGAACAAATGACATACGCATCCGCTAATGAATAAGGCAAAGCTTCTTTTTTTGCTAAATATTCTCTTGATTCTTTGGATGGAACACTAAACTCTTTGGCAAGAAATAATACGGGATATTTATTAATTCCAACAATATTCATTACCTCATTTGTACCTTGAATAACTTCTTCAATAGTTACCTCTGTTATTGGCTCAATATCAACTTGTATTATACCATCTTCTCGTAGGAAAACAGAATAGCTCTTCAACTTAACATCAAGAATTACCTCGGTCATTTACAGTAAATAGTTAATTGTGAATTGGATATAAAGTAAAAGTAAAATAAATTTCAAATAAAAACAAATGATTGTAGATTAAAAATTTGATGATTAGTCAATATAAAATAAAAACATACTGCTTTCTAAAAATTAGGTAGTCAAAAATTATAGAAAATTGTTAATGTTTAATATCATTTTTCACTTTGAATTTACCAGTATATTTTTAGAGGTGTAATACCGATATAGTTTTGGTTAAATTGGAATTATAATGCAGTATTATCAAAGGTCAATCAGTATTAACACCGATTTTATTCATCTATGATTAGAAATTGTTTAAAAAAAACGCTTTTCTTTGGAAAAGCGTTTTCAAATTATTTGGATAGCTAAAAAATTATGCTAAAACTTCTTTTACTTTATCGGCTGCTTCTTGTAACATAACTGCTGAGTGAACATTTAATCCTGATTCGTCGATTAATTTTTTCGCTTCAATAGCATTTGTTCCTTGTAAACGAACAATGATTGGAACAGGAATATTCCCCATATTTTTGTATGCATCTACAACCCCTTGAGCAACACGGTCACATCTTACAATACCGCCAAAAATATTAATCAAGATAGCTTTTACATTTGGATCTTTTAAGATAATATGAAAAGCTTTTTCAACTCTTTCAGCATTTGCTGTACCTCCTACGTCCAAGAAATTAGCAGGGTTACCACCAGATAATTTAATGATGTCCATAGTAGCCATCGCTAAACCAGCTCCGTTTACCATACAAGCAACATTTCCGTCTAACTTCACGAAATTCAAACCTGCAGCATCAGCTTCAACTTCTGTTGGATCTTCTTCTGAAAAATCACGCATTGCTAAATAATCTGGATGACGGAATAAAGAATTTCCATCTAAAGTCACTTTTGCATCTACAGCTATAATTTGATCATCCGAAGTTTTAAAAACAGGGTTAATTTCAAACATTGAGGCATCACAACCTACAAAAGCATTGTATAAATTCACAACGAATTGTGTCATTTCTTTAAATGCTTTCCCTGACAATCCTAAATCAAAAGCAATTTTACGAGCTTGAAATCCTTGAATTCCAACTCTTGGGTCAATCGCTTCTTTAAATATTAAATGGGGAGTGTGTTCTGCAACATGTTCGATATCCATTCCACCTTCAGTTGAATAAACAATTACATTTTTCCCTAATTCTCTATCTAATAAAACGGACATGTAAAACTCAGAAACTTCTGATTCGCCTGGATAATAAACATCTTGTGCAATCAATACTTTGTTGACTTTTTTACCAACGCCATTTGTTTGTGCTGTTTCTAAATGACCTCCTAAAATTCCTTTAACAGTGTCATCAAGTTTATCAATTCCTTTTGCTAATACAACACCATGAGAACCTGTCTCAGCAACAACACCTTTTCCACGTCCACCTGCATGGATTTGTGCTTTAACTACATACCAGCTAGTACCAGTTTGTTCTGTTAATTTTTTAGCTGCTTCTTGAGCATCTTCCACTTTGTCAATTACAATACCTTCTTGTACTTTAACGCCAAAGCTTTTCAATATAGATTTTCCTTGATATTCGTGTAAATTCATCTTCTGAAATTTTGTGTCGTAAAAGTAAAGGTTTTTCTTTAAAATTCAAGAAAATATTATTCTTTTTTTTATCCACGTTAGCTTAACAAAGGTAGAACGGTTTTCAGGATGCCTTATTACTCCTTTAATAGTGGAAAACTCTCTGAAATTGTTTAAAACTAAAGCCTATTCTTATGAAATACATCTTTCAAAACTCAGCTTAAAATATTAATTTTATGATCCCAAAATAACAAACACAGATGTACATTATATTCGATACCGAAACGACAGGTTTACCTCGTAACTGGAATGCTCCGATAACGGATACAGACAATTGGCCTAGAGCTGTTCAGATAGCCTGGCAGTTGCATGATGATATGGGACGTTTGTTGGAACAAAAAGATTATCTTATCAAACCTGAAGGATACGATATTCCTTATGATGCTGAACGAATTCATGGTATTTCAACAGAATTAGCCGATACGCTTGGTGTGGATTTGGAGATGGTTTTGAAAGAATTTAACATTGCACTTTCGAAAGCGAAATTTGTTGTGGGACAAAATATTGGTTTTGATGTTAATATTTTAGGTTGTGAATTACATCGTAAAGGAATCAATTCTCCAATGGCTTCAATGCCTGTACTAGACACTTGTACAGAAATTACTGCTGAAATGTGTAAAATCCCGGGAGGTCGAGGAGGTCGATGGAAATTACCAACCTTAACGGAATTACATCACCATTTATTTGGTACTCCTTTTGGAGAAGCTCACAATGCTACAGCTGATGTTGAAGCAACTACGCGTTGTTTCTTTGAGTTAATTCGAATCGATAATTATACTTTAGAACAGCTTCAACAAGGGGATCGCTATTTAGAAGATTTTAAGTCGTTCAATCCGATGCCAATCGTTTCAATTGGATTGAATCACTTGAATTTAAAACTTGAAAGCGAAAAATTAAAAAAACAAAGTGCGCCTTCTGGCATTGAAATCACCATTGATGAGGATGAAGTAAAACAGCGTTTAGCAGATATTCCTTTTGCCCATTTACATAATCATACTCAATTTTCAATCCTTCAATCAACCATAAATATCAATGCTTTAGTTGCGAAAACCGGAGCCTTAAACATGCCTGCCGTTGCTTTGACCGATTCAGGAAATATGATGGCTGCATTCCATTTTGAAAAAGCTATTGCTGGTTACAACAAAGGAATAAAAGCAGAGAAAGCAAAAGCGGAGGAAGAAGGAATGTCTTTTGATAAAAAAGAAATTATTCCAATTATTGGCTGTGAGTTTTATGTTTGTAAAGATTTAACGGATAAAAAAAATAAAGACAATGGTTATCAAGTTGTTATTTTAGCTAAAAATAAAAAAGGATATCAAAATTTAATAAAACTAGCTTCCATTGCTTACACCGAAGGTTTTTACTATGTTCCTCGAATTGATAAAAGAGCAATAGAAAAATACCACGAAGAATTGATTGTTTTAACAGGGAATTTATATGGAGAAGTTCCGAATATGATTCTAAATCTTGGTGAAAATCAAGCTGAAGAAGCATTGTTATGGTGGAAAAATATTTTTAAAGACGATTTATATGTCGAAATAATGCGACATGGTCAAGAAGATGAAAACCGTGTAAATGAAGCTTTAATTCGACTTGCTAAAAAAAATGACATCAAACTTGTTGCTACAAACAATACGTTTTATTTAGATAAAAGTGATTCCGATTCACATGATGTTTTATTATGTGTAAAAGATAATGAATTAGTTTCAACACCGAAAGGTCGTGGAAGAGGATTTCGCTTTGGATTAGAGAACGAAGAATATTATTACAAATCTGCGGATGAGATGAAAGAATTGTTTTTGGATGTTCCAGAAGCTATTGAGTCCATTCAAGAAATTATTGGAAAATGCGAACATTACGGTTTGGCACGGGATGTTCTTTTACCAGCTTTCGATATTCCAGAAGAATTTACCGATCCAGAAGATTTAATTGATGGTGGTAAAAGAGGCGAAAATAATTACTTACGTCACTTAACTTATGAAGGAGCAAAGAAACGCTACCCTGAAATAACGGAAGAAATTAGAGATCGAATTGATTTTGAATTAGCAACTGTAGCTAAAACAGGTTATCCAGGTTATTTTTTAATTGTACAAGATTTTTGTAATGCAGCAAGAGAAATGGGGGTTTCTGTCGGTCCAGGCCGTGGATCTGCAGCAGGTTCAGCAGTGGCATATTGTACAGGAATCACAAATGTTGATCCAATTAAATACGATTTACTTTTTGAGCGTTTCTTAAATCCTGATCGTGTATCAATGCCTGATATTGATATAGACTTTGATGATGAGGGACGTGGTAAAGTAATTGAATGGGTTATACAGAAATATGGGGCAAATCAAGTTGCTCAAATTATTACGTATGGTACGATGGCGGCAAAATCATCTATACGAGATGCTGCCCGTGTAATGGATTTACCGCTTTCTGATGCAGACCGAGTAGCGAAATTAGTACCTGATATTTCATTGTCGAAATTGTTTAAATTTTCCGATTCTGAATTAGTTGACAAACTTAAAAATCAGGAAGATATTCAAAAAGCAAAAGAATTAAAAGAAATTTCAACGGGGGATGATTTATCGAGTAAAGTATTAAATCAAGCTCGAAAAATAGAAGGGTCAGTTCGGAATACTGGAATTCACGCTTGTGGTGTTATTATTACTCCAGGAGATATTACAGATTATGTTCCCGTTGCTTTGGCTAAAGATTCTGATATGTATTGCACGCAATATGATAATTCAGTTGCAGAATCAGCAGGATTACTAAAAATGGATTTTTTAGGTTTAAAAACTTTAACCTTAATCAAATACGCTGTCAACAATGTGAGAGAAAGGCATGGAATTGAATTGGTTCCAGACAACTTTCCTGTTGATGATGAAAAAACATACGAATTATTTCAAAGAGGGGAAACAGTTGGGATTTTTCAATATGAATCCTCTGGAATGCAAAAATACATGCGTGAATTAAAACCGACTGTTTTTGCAGATTTAATTGCTATGAATGCGTTGTATCGTCCCGGACCTTTGGAGTATATTCCTTCTTTTATTAAGAGAAAACATGGGACAGAAGATATTATATATGACGTTGATGATTGTGAAGAATACTTAAAAGAAACTTACGGAATTACTGTTTATCAGGAGCAAGTAATGTTGCTTTCTCAAAAATTAGCGGGATTTACAAAAGGTGAAGCGGATACTTTGCGAAAAGCAATGGGTAAAAAAGACCGTCCAACTTTGGATAAAATGAAACCAGCATTCATTGATAGAGGCTCAGAAAAAGGTCATGATCCTGTTAAACTTGAAAAAATTTGGAAAGATTGGGAATCCTTTGCATCATACGCATTCAACAAATCACATTCTACTTGTTATGCTTGGATTGCTTATCAAACAGCTTATCTAAAAGCGAATTATCCAGCTGAATACATGGCTTCGGTTTTGAGTAACAACATGAACGACATCAAGCAAGTTTCATTTTTTATGGAAGAATGTAAGCGAATGGGCGTTCCTGTTTTAGGCCCAGATGTTAACGAATCAAATTACCAATTTACAGTAAATAAAGAAGGAGCTGTTCGTTTTGGATTGGGGGCAATTAAAGGCTTAGGAAGTGCTCCTGTTGAAGCAATTATTTTAGAAAGAATTGAAAATGGTCCATATCAAAACATTTTTGATTTTTCGAAACGCGTCAATCTTAGACTTTGTACTAAAAAAGCATTTGAAAGTTTAGCTTATGCTGGTGGCTTTGATTCATTTAAAAATATCCATCGGGCTCAATTTTTTAAAGAAGATTCGAACGGTAGGCTATTTATGGAAAATGTCATGCGTTTTGGGGCCAGTTTCCAAGAAAGTGAAAATTCATCCCAAGTCTCCATGTTTGGAGAAGCAACAGGAACAAAAATGCCCGAGCCTGAAATACCAAAAGCGGAAGAATGGGGGAGTATTTATAAAATAAAAAAAAAAAAAGAAGTTGTAGGTATTTTTATTTCAGGTCATCCATTAGATGATTTCCAAATAGAAATTGATTCTTTTTGCAATGGAAATGTCGGTATGTTAAACGACATGGAAACGCATAAAAATAAAGATTTGATGATTGGTTGTACGATTACCGAAGCCGAACACCGAATTACAAAAAATGGAGATCCTTTTGGAACAATACAAATTGAAGATTATACAGATTCATTTAAATTGTTTTTATGGCGTGAGAATTTCTTAAAGTTCAAACATTTCATAACACCTGGTGCATTTATCGCAATTAAAGGGAGAATTGAACTTCCACCGCGAAGGTCTGAACTAGAATTTGTGATTCATTCGATTGAACTTTTAGCAAATTTAAGAGAATCGAAAGCTAATACGATTCATGTAAGATTATCAACAAAGGCAATAGACCAGATTTTGATTACTGATTTAAGTAAACTATTTCTACAACACGAAGGAAAATGTAACTTGTATTTCACGGTTTACGATCCTTTGGAAAATATGGAAGTAAAAATGCCTTCAAAATCTTTTAAGGTCGATCCAAATAACGACTTATTTAAAGAATTAAAGAAATTTGATCTAGAAGTTGAAATAAAATGACACTTATTATCAGAGAAATTCAACAAAAAGACAACAAAGAAATAGCTTCAATAATCAGAAGTTCTTTAATAGAGTTTGGCGTTGATAAGCCGGGGACAGTATTTACTGATCCAACAACAGATCAACTTTTTGAATTGTTTCAACAAGAGAATAGTGTTTATTTTATTGCAGAACTCAATGGAAAAATGGTAGGAGGATGCGGACTTTATCCAACAAATGGTTTACCTGAAGGAAGTATTGAATTAGTGAAACTATATCTAACAAAAGCTGCTCGCGGTAAAAGAATTGGTTTTCAACTTATGATTCAATGTATTCAAAAAGCAAAAGAATTGAATTGTTCTTCAATATACTTAGAATCACTTCCAGAATTGAGTAATGCTATTAAACTTTACGAAAGTCTTGGATTTAAAAAATTAAATGAACCACTTGGTAATTCTGGACATTATGCTTGCGATTTGTGGATGTTTCTAAATTTAATGCCATGAGAATAATACTTTTAATCTGTTTTAACATAACCTTTTTAACATTTTCATTTTGCCAAAGAGCTTATTTGAAAACGCATAGCCAAACTTTAACAGATAACTTCAAATTAAATTTAGATTCAATAAAAGTGATTGGTTTTGGTGCTTTTCATGGTTCAAGTGAAACGGAAAATGCAGAAATTTTACTTCTAAATAAAATTTTTCAAACAAACCATTCTATGAACTATTTTCCTGAAACAGACTTTTCTACAGCCTATTATTTTGAAAAGTATTTGAATTCTGGAGATGGCAAATTGTTAAAGGATTTAATTAATGAATATCGCATACGTGTTCCACAAGAAGGAAGTATCGAATTCTATGATAAATGGCAAAATTACATCTAATTAACAGCAAGCACAAAATTCATGTTTTCGGAATAGATAAAATCGCCTCTTATAAGTTTTCAATACTTCATTTGATTGAATTATTTGAACCGATTAATGGAGGTTTTAAAGACACGTTAAAGCAGATTTATGCAGATAAAAATGCTAATTTTTCTGCTTATTATCCAAGTCAAACAAAAAGTTCTTTAGAGTCATTCATCACAAAATATGAACTTCAAAAAGAAAAACTTCAAAATAATAACACCCTTATTATTGACCATATAATTGCAAATATTAAAGAAACTTTTAATGTAAATAAACGAGAAAATCAGATTTATAAAAATTATTTGGAATTAAATGCAATTTACAATTTCAAATCTGAAATTCAGTTTTTTAGATTTGGAGTCTTTCATATTTTAAAAAATAAAATAAATACCAATTCTTCTTTCTTTTCATTATTAATAGAAAACAAAATATATTCTTCAGTGCATATTCCAGTGATGTTGACCACCCCATTCCGGAGTTAATTGACCAGTCATTTTAATATTAAAAAAGAGCGTTTTTATCTAGCCGTTATTTTTACAAATTTATGTATTAATTCTGATAATTTTCTTCTTGATTTTTAC
>JACOTM010000085.1 GCA_016178305.1 Flavobacteriia bacterium
CTATTTCTTCCCGAATCAAACGGAGTGTATATCCATCTGCTATGGAAGCATTGTAGTAATATTTATGAATATAACTTCCAAAAAGCGCTTTTGAATTGTAGTCTGTACCCAATAATGGAGTACCCGTTAAACCAATTTTTATGGCTTTCGGATCTGATTCGGTTAAATTTGCAAGAAAACTTCCTTTCGGATTATAGCTTCGATGAACTTCATCTAAGAAATAAACTCGCTGGATATTCAATTGATAATCTGAATTTCTTACAACATCAGGATCGTCTTTAAATTTTTGAATATTTACAACCGTAATTTCTGCTTTCCCCGAATTATTATGAATAACACTAGTTGATTTTATATCTTTTGCAAATTCTTCTCTGGAATTGATTTCATGAACAACTAGTCCACGACTTTTAAACTCTCTTCCAGCTTGTATTAAGAGATCTAATCGGTCTACAATAAAATAGAATTTTGGTACAATTCCTTTTTTTTGAAAATAATCCGTAAGATACCTAACATTGTAATAGGTTAAAGCAGTTTTACCACTTCCTTGAGTATGCCAAATAATTCCTTTTTTCTCACCCTGCTCTAATCTGTTTTCAATGGCTTTTGTTGCAAATATCTGCGGATAACGCATGATGTGTTTTTGTAAACCACTTTTTTCTTTAACATAAGCGATTGCATACTGCAAAACAAATGACAATCGTTCCTTTTGAAACAAAGAAGTACAAATTCTGTTTGTGGGTGTGGATACATTTTTATTCGTAATAAACTCAGGTGATTGTTTAATACCAACTAGATTTGTATCCTTTAAAACAAAGCTTTCAACTTCATCATCAATAGTTGAAAGAAGAACATTCAAGTCGAATTTTTCTTCTTCTCTGAAGTAATTAAAAATAGGTTTATGGTAGGAAGCTGTAGCATAAAAAGCACCTTCTATTAATTGAGGTGAATTATCATCATACTCCATGTTATTGGAGAAGACCATTAATTGCGTGATATTTACAAATTTTCTAAATTTCTTATTCTGAAATCTCGTTTGAATTCGCTTGTGTTCCGCTAGTACACCATCTTTATTGTTTGGTTTCTTTACTTCAATAAACACCAAAGGCATTCCATTGATCAAAAGAATAATATCGGGACGGAATTCTTCATCGTCTTTTTTGTATGTCAGTTCCGTAACAACATTGAATGTATTATTGTCAAAATTCTCAAAATCAATTAATCGAGTCCCCGATTTAGTTGTCAATTTTTCATAAAATGCTTTTCCTAAATCTTCATTATCTAAACACAGAGAAATTTCATCATATAAACGTGAAACATCTCCATCTGATAATTCAGGGTTTATTTTTTTTATACTTGAATGAAAAATATCCGTAAAAATATTTGTCGATTCATCCCATTTTTGAGTTGATAAAGATAAGTAGGAATACCCTAATCTTATTAAATGTAATATAGTAGGTATTTTAACCCTTGAATCTTCATTAAACTTCATTTTTCTTCGAAATTAATTTCATTTAAACCTCCTCTTCAGTTTTATATTTAACAACCTTCAAAAACGCTTAAACTCTTTACCACAAATTTAACAAATCTTTGTAACGATTCGATAAGAATTAAAAATCTAGGCAATGAAATCTTTTTAAAATGCATCCCCTCCAAAAACAGGAAATAAATAAATCTTTTTTTCACCTTTCAAAACAGTATTTCAAAGTCTAAAAATCTTTAGATTAACTTAAAAAAGCAATAATTATTTATTGCTCTGAAAATAAGTTAAATAATAAATTTCAATTAAACAAATTATTAAAGACTAAAGAGGTTCACATAAAACCCATCAACACTTTAAAAACAAAACACTTAAATCTATAATTCGTTTAAAATTTAAAAACTTAAAAAAAATAAATTTTATGAAAAATTTAAACCTATTTAACTCATTTTTACCTACCAAAAAATCACCAATAATAAGCGGAAAAAATGCCGTAATTTACACAAGAGTTTCACACGCATCCCAAGAGGAAAACACAAGTTTAGAAACTCAAAAAAAATATTGTGAAAACTATGCTCTTAGAAAAGGATTATCAATCATTGAATACTTTGGAGGGACGTATGAATCTGCAAAAACGGATGATCGAAAAGAATTTTCTAAAATGTTACAGTTCATCAAACGTAACAAAAAGATAAATTATATCATCGTCTATTCTTATGAACGCTTTTCCAGATCGGGAATTGAAGGTGCAAAAATTGCCAATGATCTTTTAAAGGATTACAACATTAAGACCCTAGCTGTCACTCAAGAATTAGATCCATCGACCTATTCAGGTATGTTCCAACAAAACATATTCTTTTTATTCAGTCAAATGGATAATGAATTAAGAAGAGATAAATCCATTACAGGTATGAAAGAATTAATTCGAAAAGGTTATTGCACTCACAATGTTCCGAGAGGATATACCAATTTAAACAAAGGAAAAGCTGTCAATCAACAAATTGTAGTAAATGAAGAAGGAGAATTTATACGCAAAGCTTTCTTATGGAAAGTAAATGAAAAAATGAACAATGTAGATATAGTCCGAAAACTGAATTCTCTAGGGTTTAAAACCAATGAAAAAACACTCTCCTACTTATTATCAAACCCATTTTATTGCGGAATTATAACAAGCAGTCTAGTTCCTGATGAAGTGATAATCGGGAACCACCAACCGATGATTTCACAGGAATTATTTCTAAAAGCGAATAACATTATTCAGAGCAAAAGATTTCATCCACTTAATCACACAAGAGATAACAATAATTTACCCCTCAAGATTTTCATGAAATGTATTTGTGGTAAATCGATGACAGGATATTTAGTCAAAAAGAAGAATTTATTTTACTACAAGTGTCCAAATTGTTGTGCCAACAAAAGTGCAAAAAACTTACACGAACAATTTGAAAATCTCTTATCCCCCTTGCAGTTAAACACTCAGATTCAATTTTTTGTAGAAGAAGGCATCAAAACCATTTTCAAAAGCACAGAAAATGAAAAACTGAGTGAATCACGTTTGTACAACATCAGAAAAAACACTCTCCTCCAAAAGATTGAAGCACTTGAAGAAAGATTTGCTATCGGTGAAATTTCAGAAAGTCTGTTCGTAAAATATAAAACGAAGTTCGAAAATGAAATCCAAGAAGTTGAAAAACGAAACTCCCCTATTATTTCTAGAGTGCAATCAACAAGTGATAAATGCATCTTCTATTCAAAGGAAGTCGCTCATGATCCGAAAAGTTTTTGGATTAATAGTTCTATTGAATTCCGATCTGCTTTCCAATCACTGCTATTTCCTAATGGAATTATTTATGATAAAAACACTAAATCTATATTGATCAAAGAAAGAAATATTTTCTATCAAGCTGAATTAGTCGGCGATATTGAAGTTGAAAAATCAAACACCTATGAGTTTAAAGCAAAATCGACAATCAATTTTCCTAACAATCAATTTCATCTGTTTGAATATAATTTCCAAGATAAATGGACGGTGGAATACGTTTGCACCTATTTGAATTTAGAAAGTTGTTCCATTGGTTTTCATGAAAAGCTAATTCAGTTTTTAGAAAATTATTGTCGCTTGCTTGTGAGTACTTACCTTCATTCTTGCGATCATAACTAAATCTTAAATCATTGAAAAATGGAATATTATCTTTATTTTTAATTTCAAATAGCCGTTTATATGGATAACAATCAATTGGATCCCGAATTTATCGACTCGATAAGAGGGTTAGCTTCATCTATTCAACAACTAACAGACGATGCTTATCATATATATGAACCACAAGTAGATGACATTATACGTTCTCAATCAAAAGACATGAAACAAATCGAATGGTTATTGACCAGTATGCTAGATTTTTGTTCGAATGACAACATGCTTCTTTTGTTCAAAAAGCTTTGCAGGTATGTTTATTTTATCGATCCTGAAATTGCATATTTCTATGTGAATCAGTACCGTGAAATGTGGGATAATGGTGAAGATGTAGAGCCGTGATAAGTATCTAATTATTGATTTTGAAATTAAAAAATTCAATTAGGTAACGGGTCGTTGCCTAATAAAAAAAACATCTGTACCAATATTATTATCTAACGCAAAAAAAAACTACAAATAGATCACATACCGTTCTAATTACTTATTCTTTTTATAATATTTAGATAAAAATTTGTTAGGCTACTAGCAACCCATGATAGGTGATACTCGTCTTGAATGTATTCAAGACGAGTATCACCTTACACAACTATCCCATTTTTACATTAAATAAATCCAATTATGTCGCAAATATTTACTATTTTTGCGACATAATTTATCTTTTAACATGCTCAAAAGTATTGATGATAAGGTTTTTACAAAAATAAAAAAAGCCAAGGGGGGTTCGCTTTTTTTTATTGATGATTTCTTACAATTTGGCAGTGCTAAAGCTGTTGGCAAAGCATTGGAAAGATTAGTAGAAAGAGAGCAATTGAATCGAGTTGCTAGAGGTATATACTGTAGATTAGAAAAAGACCCAATACTTGGATTTGTTAAACCTGATCTTGATAGAATCGCACAAGCAATAGCAAAAAGGGATAAAGCAAGAATTGTTCCTACAGGAGTATTAGCTCTTAATGCATTAGGTTTATCAACTCAAATTCCGATGAATGTAGTTTATCTAACAGATGGTTCAGCACGTAAAGTTGAAATCGGTAAAAGAAAAATTACATTTAAAAAAACAAGTCCAAAAAGTTTAGCTACTATAGGTACTATTAGTACACTCGTTATACAAGCATTAAAGGAAATTGGAAAAGAAGAAGTAACGGAAAACGACGAGAAATTAATTCTAAAACAACTGATGAAGGAAGAAAAATCTAGATTAGAACACGACATTCGTTTTGCTCCAGAATGGATTCGGATCATCTTACGCAAAGCACTTTAAAATTTAAAAGAATGAAGCGATTTTTTAATATTCCAAATGAGACAAAAAGTAGAATCTTTACCGAAATAAATTATGAACTTGGAATGGCTACTCATGCAGTTGAAAAAGATTGGTGGGTAGTCCAAGTATTAACTGTAATTTTTGAAATGGAAATCGGAGAACATTTGGTATTTAAAGGTGGTACTTCATTAAGTAAATCTTGGGGACTAATTGAACGATTTTCAGAAGATATTGATTTAGCAATAGATCGTAAATTTCTGGGATTTGAAGGTGAGCTATCCAAGAAAAATATAACTGCATTACGCAAAGAAGCAAACAAATACATAACTGATACTTTTTTTCCTGAACTCCAAAAAAGATTTGAAGAAAAAGAATTATCAGGGTTAAAATGGGAAATTCTTTCCACTACTGAATCTGATCAGGATCCAAAGATTATTAATTTGTATTATCCAAGTGCGATAGAGCACACGAAATATATACAACCAAAGGTTCAAATTGAAATTGGTTGTCGTTCATTACGAGAACCTTTCACAATATGTGAAATCCGTTCTTTAGTTGATGAATATTACCCTGAAATGGATTTTGCACAAATGGCTATTTTGGTTCCGACTGTAAATGCTGAAAGAACATTTTTGGAAAAAATAATGTTATTACATGAGGAATTTTCCAAACCGCCTGAACAAGTTAGAGTTAATAGATTAAGCAGACACTTGTTTGATGTTTACCAATTAGCAAAAAGCGGTTTCTTAGAAAAAATAATTCATAATAAAGAGCTTTACGAAACAATTGTAAAGCATAGACACCGTTTTACTAAAATAAGTGGCGTTGATTATAATTTACACCAACCTCAAACGATCAATCCTATTCCTCCAGAATTTGTTATTGATGAATGGAAAAAAGACTATAAAACAATGCAGGAAGAAATGATTTATTCTGAATCCCCTGATTTTGATGATTTAATAAAAGAATTAATACAACTAAAACAAAAACTAAATACAATTGAATGGAAATTTGACATTGTTTTTTAATGGGTTGTATTACATACAAATACATTGAATTTTATTGTTTGGAATATTTTTCATTCTAGTCTACCAAAAAAATGTCACAAATTCATACTAAATTTGTGACAAAACACACCTCTTCAAATCCTCATTTCCTCAATTTCAAATTGTCCTTTTTTCATAAAAATATTTCATATCGCGATATGCAATATTAACAACCATAAACTCTTATTATTCAAGGAATTTCAACTGATACATCTTCTCCAAATCCTCCCAAAATTGGTGGGATAATTGTTCGGTCAAGCGCACTTAAGAAGACATCGGAGAATCTCTCCCCGATGTCTTTTTATTTTTCTTCCCTAAACCCTTGTCATTCTTGATAATAATATTAATCACTTCGTTAAAAATAGGAGTTCTATTAATCCTAATTGTATAAAAAAAGTTTTTTTTACACTCCAAATTGTGTTAAATGATGATTCAAATGGTTGCTAAACATATTATTCCATTCTTGTCCATTCATTTTTCCAAAAGATAATGAAACTTTTCCATCAAAATAATCTTTTCCATGTTCCAAAGTACGATTAATATAGTTTATTAATTGTCCTTTTTCAAATTCAAAATCTTTTAAATCTGTAATAATAAAAGCGGGTGCAGTAGGTCCATTTTTCTTGTATTCTTTTGTTCCTGTAACAATTTTTTTCACAAACAATTTCAACATCAACCCCATTAAAAAATTGGGTTTCGGATGCTTATCCGTATAAACATATTCGTATGCGACATTGCAATGTGCTAACATTTGCCCCACACTCATTTTCCCCCATAGTGGTTGACTTTCAGGAGTTAAATTATGAATTCTTTCAATAATTTTTTCTACATAAATTTCATCAAAAATATTTTTTTCCATTTGTTTATTTTATTTGTTAATTCTAAAATCATAACCCGTTGGATTTTCAAAAATTCTTAAATCAAAAAGCTGAGTCATTGCAAAAATATGATCAAAAATATCAGCTACAATAACTTCATAAGGTTCAAAGTCTTTTACTTTTGTGAAACAATACACCTCTATTGGCACTCCATTTTCTGTTGGTGCTAATTGGCGAATCATAATAGTCATTTCCTGATTAATGTGAGGATTATGCTTGACATAATATTCTATATATCTTCTAAATAAACCTATATTTGTTTGTTTACGAGCATTTATTGCATTTTCACCTGTAAAGCCATATTGTAAATTATAATTTTTAATTTCGATTTCTCTAGCAATCAAAAACTCCTTGAAAATAGTAATTTTTTTTAATTTTTGAATTAATTCATCCGAAGCAAATTGAACTGAATCTATTTGTAAATTAATCGCTCTTTTAATACGTCGTCCATCAGATTCTTTCATTCCTCTCCAATTTTTAAATGAATCTGAAATAAATGAATACGTTGGAATTGTAGTTATTGTTTTATCAAAATTCTGGATTTTTACACTTGCAATATTAATTTCAATAACATCTCCATCAGCACCAAATTTATCCATTGTAATCCAATCTCCTATTCGAACCATATCATTTGAAGACAATTGCAAACTACTGACAAATCCTAAAATTGTATCTTTAAAAATCAAAGCAACAATAGCAGTCATCGCTCCAAGTGAAGTAATAAAAAACATGGGGGTTTGATTCGTAATTACAGATAACATTAATATGAAAAAAATACATGATGATGTAATTTTTGCTACTTGAAAATATGATTTTATAGGTTTATCTTGGTAACGAATATTTTCTGTAACAATATCGCATAAAGCATTTAAACATCTATTTATAGAAATCATCACAGTAAAAACAATCATCACATGTAAAACCTTTAAAAAAAACATGTTAATTACTGGATACTGATAAAAAACTATAGATAAAAAATAATCCATAAATAATAGAGGCACAACATGAGCAAGAGATCGAAAAACTTTATTTGCTTTTAAATGATTATCCCATCTAATCTTCGTTCTTTTAATTATAATAATCAATAGTTTTGTAATCACAAACTTTGAAACCCACCATAATATCAAAGATGTAAACATTAAACAAATCACCATCATGATTGTCCAAATAAAAGCCTGGTTTTCATATTTTAATTGATCAAAAGATACTCCATGATCATTTTGAACATAATAGAAACTTCTAATCCAATTGATGATTGATTCTTTCATTTTATTACTTTTAAACAAAAATACTGAATTTGAAAAAACAAACTATATATTTATTTGGATGGATCACACTTTTATTGTTTCCTATCCCAACTTTTATAGTTCTTTATTATCTCGAAAATATACCTTTTGGAAAAGTTTTAGAATTAAATTCATTATTTAAAACAACAACATTAATCGGAATTGAATTTGGGATCTTATACGCATTTTTAGCGAAATTCATACTTCTCTCTCCTATTTTTAATGCATTACCTCATAAAATTGAAACTCAAATTCGTAGCTTAAACCTCAATTATTTCGAAATGTTATTTCTATCGCTTTGTGCCGGGATTGGCGAAGAAATACTATTTAGAGTTGGCTTTCAATATTATTTAGGACCTTGGCTTACTTCTATTTTTTTTGTAGCAATACATGGCTATTTCAATCCTAAAAATTGGATAAAATCACTTTATGGGTGTATTGTATTGCCTTTTATATTAATACTAGCATTTGCATTTCAAAAATATGGATTATGGTTTGCAATAGGTGCGCATTTTGCGTATGATTTTATTCTTTTCATTGCAATACATGAAGAAGACTAATACCTAATATTCGGTGTAAAAATCTATTTATGAATAAATTTCCCCTAATTATCAACCATTACAATCTTCAATCTGTTTACTTGATGAATTAAAAAACAAGGCGGAATTAAAATTTGTTTATCTACTTCTAAAATTTCTAAAAATCGCAACAAACAAATTTCTTCTGGTAATTCAACTAAATATCCTGAATTAGCTAAATATAATTCTTTCAATTTAGCTAAGTTGCTAATTTCTTTGGGGATTTTCTCTAAATAATTTCGATTCAAATACAAAAAACCTAAATCAGTACAATCTCCTATCTCACAAGGTATTTCTATCAAAAAATTAAACTCTAATTTCAATTTTACTAATTTCTTTAATGCTCCTATTTCAGGTGGTAAAATGCTTAATTTATTTTGATTTAACCAGAGTTGTTCTAAATTAATAAGATTACCTATTTCTGAAGGAATAAATTGAATATTGTTACATTGTAAAGATAATATTTTCAAATTTTTGAGTAAACAAATTTCCTTTGGTATTGAATCTAATAAATTATTCCCAATATACAACTCTTCTAACTTCGTTAGCATAAATATTCTAGGATCAATTGTTTTTAATTTATTCCCAAAAAGCTTTAATACTCTAACATCTTTATAATTAAATAAATCTTCTGGTAATTCTAATAATCCTTTTCTTTCTAGATTTATTGTTTTATTTTGCTTCATATAAACCATTTGAGAAAATGATATGGAGCAAATAAAAAATGAAAGAAAAAAAGTTTTATATAATCGCACTTAATTTGTTCTTTGACTTAAAATTATCATTTTTTTTCGAATATTTCAGAAATTTATCATATCTTTCAACAGTTATTGTAAGCGGCATGAAAATTGTCTTCTGATAGTTTATTATTAATTTTAAATATTTATGAAAATGTTGAAAAGAAGTATCATTGCTTTGTCATTGTTAATTAGCGGTATCAGTTATTCTCAAGATGCTCAAGTTAAAACATCTCAAGAAAGAGCTAAAGCAAATACAGAAAAACTTAATTACGAATTAGGTTTAACTCCAGAACAAAAAGTTAAAGTTCAAGCAGTTAACGAAGGTATTGCATATAAAAACGATGAAATTAGAAAAAATCCTAATATGTCAGCTGAACAAAAAGAAGCTGCGATTAAAGGTAATAATCAAGCTCGTTTAACGCACTTAAAATCTATTTTAACAGAAGAACAATATAATAAACTGTTGAATATAGAAACAAAAAAATCGGAAGAAGAATTGCATCAATCAAAAATGAATAAAACTTCAAACGAACAACTTTAATTGAGATATTCTGATTTGTCCTGAAATAAGTTGGCAGATTGAATATAAAATAATTAACCGTGGGATTAATTTCTCGCGGTTTTTTTATGTGCAAAACTAAGTGTTTTTAAATGTTCAAATGAGGTCTTTTATTATTTCATTTGCTGTTCATTCTAAAAATAGTTAGGAGTTTCTTTCTTTATAATCTAAATTTTTCAATTGCTTTTTACAACATACAATGTTTCCCTGCAATCCAACCAGTTGTCCATGCTGCTTGAAAATTAAAGCCTCCTGTTATACCGTCAATATCTAAGACTTCACCAGCAAAAAATAACCCACTTACTTTTTTACTTTGCATGGTTGTGAAGTCAATATCTTCCAAAGAAACACCTCCTGCAGTTACAAATTCTTCTTTAAAAGTCGTTTTACCAGAAATTTCATAACGATCATTTATTAATAAATTGACTAAACGATTCAAATTCTTTTTTCCTAATTCTTTCCAACGAATATCTTTATTAATCTCTATTTTATCTAACAAAAAACACCACAAACGATTTGTCATTGGAAATGGGTTTAAATTCACTATTTTCTTTTCTCCTTGATTGTAAATCAAACTTTGTATTTGTCCTCTCAATTCCTCTTCTTTACTCTCGTTCAACCAATTAACTAAAATATGAAAATGATAATTCTTTTCAGCTAAAATACGTGCTCCCCATGCAGAAAGTTTTAAAATTACAGGTCCACTCATCCCCCAATGTGTAACTAGTAAAGGACCATTTGCGACCAATTTCGTTGCTTCAATTTTTACCGAAGTTTTCTCAACAACATTTCCCATCAATTCACAAATTGGATTTTGGGGCATATTAAACGTAAATAAGGATGGTAATGGTTCAATAATTTTATGCCCCATTTTTTCTAAAAATTCTAATCCATTTCGTTTAGGCTGACCTCCAATAGTAACAATTACTTTATCAGCGAAATAAGTTTCTTCGAGCGTATTTATTTCAAATTTTCCAGAATCAAGTTTTGATATCTGCTTTACATTTGCTTGAATTTTTACAATAACACCCAATTCCTTAGCTTCTTTTTCAAAACAATCAATTATTGTTTGAGAGCTATTTGATTTTGGAAAAATACATTGATCATGCAAAGCCTCAAGTGGAACATTTCGTTCTTTAAACCACTCAATTGTCGATTCAGTATTGAATTGTGTGAATGCTTTTTTTAAGAATTTTTCACCGCGAGGATAAAATTTAGAAAGTTCATTATTTTCAAAACAAGCATGTGTAACATTACACCTCCCACCTCCTGAAATTTTTACTTTCGCTAATACTTTAGCAGATTTTTCTAAAATTATTACATTACAATTCGGATGATGTTTTTTTAAAGAAAGAGCCGCAAAAAATCCTGCAGCTCCCCCTCCTATTACAATAACTTGTTTTTGTTCCAACATGTAATTTATACCTTTTATTTTGTAATAAGCCGTTTGAAATTATATTTTTCGAAACATATAATTTTTATTGCCATTAGTGTTCACATCATCCGTGAAACTCAATTTGTATTGAGGTCTTTCATAATTTGTTAGATTTACAACAATCTCATATAAAACTAAATCCCTAGAGATTAATAACTTCATTGTTTGTCCTGCATTTAAACTTGTAATTACTTTCTCTAAATCAACTTGGTTAACACGATAACCATTACATCCGATTATTTCATCATTCACACTCAAACCAGCATCTTCAGCAGCTGAGCCTGAACGAATACTTTTAACAACTAATTGATTTCCATTCTGAGAAATATTTGCACCAAAAGAAGGTTTTAATACGCCTATATATTCAACTTTCACTCCTATTTTTGAATAAATCTGATTGTAATCCGGAATTTTTGTTCCATTTATGTAATCATCAAAAAAAGTTTGTAAACTATATCCTAAGAATGCTTCCAAATCTTTCTGAAATTCATTTGCCGTAAAACCTCTTTTTAATTGATAATGATATTTTTCTAAGAGTAATTGAAGAAAATGGTCTAAACATTTTTTACCTTGATATTTTTCAATAATCATTGCGTCTATTAAAGAAGCAATAATTGCTCCTCTTGAATAGTATGTCATTCCTGTATTCGAACTATTTTCATTGGGCCTGTATCCTTTTATCCAAGCATCAAAACTGGAATGAGCCACTGGTTGAACCCTTGCTCCTATTGAACCTTCGACATAATTAATATTTCCTAACATTTTAGATAAGTAAGCATCTTCCGTATAATAACCAGCTCTTAGCAATAACAACTCATCATAATATGAAGTAAATCCTTCCATTACCCAAAGCAATGTCGTATAATTTTCTTGATCGTAATTAAATGGCCCTAATTCAATAGGTCTGATTCTCTTTACATTCCATAAATGAAAATATTCATGCGCCACTAAAGATAAAAAACCATTGTATTCAGCCCCTTGATAAGTCCATCGATTAACACTTAATGTTGTTGAATTTACATGTTCTAATCCACCTTGACCTTCAGTAACATTATGAATAATAAATGTGTAATTTTTATTTGGATTAGCACCAAAAACATTCGTTGCCGTTTCACAAATTTTTGCCATATCTTTTTTCAACAAGTCAATATCATAATTCCCATTACCATATATTCCCACTGTATGCTTCGTACCTGCAGCCATGAAATCAAAAACAACTTGATTACCTATTTCGATTGGGCAATCTAATAATTGATCGTAATTTTCATATTCATAAACCGTTGAACCGTCTTTAGAAATACTTTCTGTTGCTTTATTTAAAGCCGTAGTAATTGTTTTAAATTCTTTATACGGAAATATTTCTATTGATCCTTTATTGTTTTTTGCAGATTCAACATACATCAAAACACCTGGTCCGCTAATAAAACCATGAGTTAAATCTAAAAAACTTGTTCGTACTGAAAGTTCAAAAGCATAAACTTCATATTTAACTGTTACAGCTTTCAAACCATTTAAATTAATGATCCATTTATTTTTTTCTTTTTTATCAACTTTCAATGCTGCTCCTTTTTCTGAAAAAGCTTTGACTAAATTTAAATTTTTAGAAAATTCACGTACTAGATACGAACCTGGTGCCCAAACGGGTAATTTGACTTCCAGTGTTTTTGAATTAATGTCTGAAATAATCATTTCAACCTCAAAATAATGAGATTGAGGTTTAGACATTTTGACTTTATAATTAACTTTTTGCCCAAAAAGAGACATTGTACAAAATACAATGGAGAGAATTAAAATAGATTTCAACATATTAAATTTAAAATTTCTTTCAAAGATAAAATTACTAAAGTAGAAAAAGCTTATTTTTGGTTAAAATCAATTCACATGAGAAAATTATTTTCAATATGTTTCTTCAGCTTGATACTAATAGCTTGTCAAGAAAACAAAAAATCAGACACAAAATCGCTAGAAAAAATAGCTGATTTACAAAGTGAATTAGAACAAATTAAATTTGACAGTCAACAAAAAGAAGCTTTAATTACAGAATCTTTGCATTTTTTTGATGAAGTACAATCTAATTTAGAAATGATTGATTTAAAACGGAAAGAAATTAAAATCAAATCTGATAATGAAAAATTAACAGAGGATGATAAAAAATGGATTTTAGAAGAAATCAAGCATATCAATTACTTACGACAATCTAATGCTAATAATGTAAAACTACTTTCTAAGAAACTAACTTCCAGCAATGTAAAAATTAAAGAGTTAGAAAGTATGATTGAACGTTTAGCTTTAGATATCCAAACAAAAGATGAACAAATTGCAGCCTTAGAAATTGAATTAAAAGATTTAAATGTTGATTATATCAAACTCTTTGATGCTTATCAAGAACAAGCAGTCATGGTTGACGAATTAGAAGATGAATTAAATCGCGTTTATTACACCTATGGGACTGAAAAAGAACTGAAAGAAAATCAAGTTATTGAAAAGAAAAATGGTTTCATTGGAATCGGAAAAAAAGTAAATTTGATCGATGGTTTTAATGAAAAATATTTCACCGAAATCAATCGAGAATCTAAAAAAGAAATCCTAATAGAAGGATTAAAACTAGAATTTATAACCGATCATCCATCTTCTTCTTATAAATTATTACCTGTAGGGAACTCTACAAAACTAATAATCGAAAATCCAGCTGATTTTTGGAAAGTTTCTAAATATTTGGTTATTATCGTTAAATAACATGGAAAAGAAAAAAAATAAAGTCACTCAAATTGTATTTTTAAGTTTAATTGGATTAAATGTTGTTGTCTTCTTATTTATTTTTGGCTTCAGTCCGAAAAAAACACATGAAGGACCAGAGTACAATAAATACATTATTGAAAAATTACATTTTGATAAATCTCAAATAAAGAAATATCAATCACTAATTAACCAACATAGAAATAAATTGGAATCATTGAAGTATCAAATGCATTTTTCAAAAATCCAAATCTATGCAGAATTAGAAAAAAATGAAATTGATAGTCTTCGAATAAATAAATTAATAAACAAATTTAATAGCCTTCAATTGAAAGAAGAAAAAATTAACCTGTCTCATTTTATTGATATAAAAACTTTATGCAAACCAAATCAACTCTCTGATTATAAGATAATTTCAAAAGAATTCCCTTTCTTTTTTCATAGAGGTCCTATTCCAAAAGAAAGGGAATAAAATTATTTTTTTGTTCTTCTGTGTTTTTCTACAGCACAAACAACATTCCACAATGCTCTTGCGCCAACGTTTGCATCCCAATCACCTTCGTTTCCTGGGGAAACTTCATTGACATCAAAACCAACAATCTTTTTACCTGATTCTACAAGTTTAAAAAATAAGTAATTTATTTCTTCTAATTTAAACCCTCCTACAACAGGAGTGCCAGTATTGGGGCATAATTCGGGAGATAAACCATCAATATCAAAAGATATATAAACATTATCTGGTAAATCTGAAATAATTCTATCAACTTGATTTGCCCAAGTTACACCGTTAAATTGTTCTTCTTTAATTGTCCAATCAAAATAAGTAGAAATGCGTCCATTACTATTTTGTATGAGTTCAATTTCAGAATTAGCGACATCCCGAATCCCAACTTGAACTAATTTCGTCAAATTTTCGCATTCTTTCAAGGCATTAAACATGATACTTGCATGCGATTGCTCAAAACCTTCATAAGCATTTCTTAAATCAGCGTGTGCATCAACTTGTAAAATACCAAAAGCTTCGCCTCTAGAATCAATCGCTTCCAATAATCCCAAAGGAACACTGTGTTCACCGCCTAAAACGCCAACAATTTTACCTTGTTTATGAATTTCAATAGCACGTTCCTTCAAATTATTTTTTAAAGCTGTAGAAGCATCATTAATAGTATCAACTGTTTGTTTAAAAGTTGGTTCTTCTTCTAACTTACCACCTTCCTCTAAAAAAGAAATGTATTCAATTGCTTCAATACATAATTTTTCATTGATTGCTTTCCATTCTTTTGAAATAGGCGTTAAAAAAACTTTCGTTTCCCACGCTTTTTCTAATTTTGGATGGTAAAAATCCAATTGGGTTGAAGCTTCCAAAATAACTTGTGGACCATCACTAGCACCTTTTCCATAGGACGCCGTAGCATCCCATGGAATTGGAATAATAATAATATCTGCTTCAGCCTCTGTAACAGGGAATCCAAAAATGTTTCCATTCGCAATCCCTACTCCATTTGGATCGAAGCCGTTAGACATATTGTTCTTTTTTAATTAAATTTTTAACGAAATTAGGTGTAGCAAAACTTCCTTTATGAACATCAGCGTTATAATAACGTAAGCCCTTTACATCCACAAATGCATCAATTTCTGACTCATTTGAAATGTTTTTAGGATGTTTGTCCCCTTTGATTCCATATTGGAAACTCCACATACCAGTTGGGTAAGTCGGAACAAAGAACAAAGAAACAGGTGCTTTATCTGTTCCGAAAATATCTTGTAAAGTATGATTCAATTCAGCAAAAGCTTTCTCATTAAACTTAGGAGACTCGCCTTGAGCCAACATAATACCATCTTTTTTCAAGGCATTGTAACAATTTTGATAAAATTCAACTGAGAATAAACCTTCAGCTGGTCCAACTGGATCTGACCCATCAACAATGATTATATCGTAAGATTCAGGAGCTGCATTTTTAATAAATTCAATTCCATCGTCAACCAATAATTCTAATTTAGGATTGTCAAAAGCGGCAGCTATTTGAGGTAAATGTTCTTTACAAGCTTTAATAACTTCACCATCTATTTCGACCATCGTTACTTTTTCTACACCTTCATGGCGTAAAATTTCGCGAACAGTTCCACCATCACCACCACCAATAACTAAAATATTTTTAGCATTTCCATGAGTAAACATTGCAGGATGAGAAATCATTTCATGATAATGAAATTCATCTTCAATAGTTGTCATTACCATATCGTCCAATGTCAACATTTTCCCATATTTATAGGACTCTAAAATTCTAACTCGTTGAAATGGCGATTGAACGTCGTAAAAAACATCTCCAGTAAAACGTAACGACAAAGCTTGATTTTCATCTTTATCGGTAAACCATACGTTTCTAGTAAAGAATTCAGGATTTCTCCATTCACTAGCTTTTTGACGCATCGTAGCCATATCGAAATCGTTTCTGTTCAATAAATTAACAGAACCTCTTTTCATTTCGATTGCTGAATAAGATTTTGCTTGAAAAGCTTCTTTCAAAAAATCAAAAGAAATCCAAGCATCCATCTCGCCACATGTAAATAAATCTACCGCAGCGTAACCATATTCAGGCCAAGTGTGAATCGCAAGATGACTCTCTTGAATTACAACAACTCCTGAAACACCGTAGGGTGAAAAATGGTGGAATGTTGAGTTGATAACTGTTGCGCCAGCTTTTTGTGCTGCTGCAACCATGTCTCTCTCAATTGCCGCCACATCATTCATAATGTGCGGTTCGCAGTTCATAAACTCTACAAGAATATGATTTCCAAGTGCTTTACTCATTTTTTGTATGGTAATTTTAAAAATATGAGTGCAAAAGTACGCTTTTCCTATCGAATGATACGTAACTTTTATTAAAAATATTCTGTTATCTTTTGATTAATATGTTGTTAAATTGAATTCTTAATTATTTTTTACAATTTTATGTGTCTTGAATTCTCCATTTTCAGATTCAATTTTTATTAAAAATGTCCCTTCTTGAAATTGATTTAAATCTACATCAATTTCATTTTGAAATGTTTTAATCCACACTTGCTTCCCTTTTGAATCGAAAATAGCTATCTGATTAAGTCCTTTATTTTCAACTTTAATATGAATAGGTCCATTTGTTGGATTTGGTGAAATTATCATATTTTTTTCATTCAAGGAAACAGTATTCACTTGAAGTAAATTAATATCATGTAAAATAAAACCCATTTTATTGATAATCCAATTATTTGGATCTATTGCACTTAAACTTGTTACATTTGGAATATTTGCAATTTCAAAGTGATTTAAATTTGCCGAAATAGGAAAACGAATAATTGTATCTCCTCCAACACTACGAGTAAATTTTAAATCAATTGGATTTGTAAACAAAGGAGTTACAGTCGGAAAAGAAGTCGATTGAGTGATTTCAACAATCAAATTATTGTTTACTAAATTCCATTTTGCAGAATAAGTCGGGTATCCTTCACCGTAATACCATTCTTGAAAAGCATTATTTAAATCTAATCCCGAAGCTAATTCTAATTCATTTTTCACATCTAACCCAATTGCGACACTGTCTTTAAAATTGTTTTGGTAATTTCTTAATGCTTGGAAAAATTGAGCATCATTGTTTAGAATATATCTCAAAGTGTAAATAAAGGCCGCTCCTTTTTCATACGTTAAGCGATAATTGAAAATACTATTTGAATTTAAACTATCAACAACCCAAATGCTTCCATCGAATTGAGACATAACACTTGTATGTCTATCCAACATATCTTGTGCCCTCTCTACCGGATATAAATTCTCAAGCATCAAATTTTCACTGTAAGCCGCAAATCCTTCATTTACCCATATATCTGCCCAAGAGGCGCATGTAACGTTATCTCCAAACCATTGATGTGCTAATTCATGAGCTGTAATCGATTTCTCAAAATATCCTTGTGTCGTCATTGTTTGGTGTTCCATTCCTCCTGAAATTGGAGCCAGACAATGTCCGTATTTTTCATCTTGAAAAGGATAAGGACCATAAATTGATGCATATAATTCTATAAAATCAACCGTTTCATCTATTTGTGCTTGAGCAAAATTTAAATAATCTGGTAAAATATAATTTTGAATTAATACTGGATTTGAAGAACCAATTGGATTCGCATAAATTGAATAATCAATGTATTCACCAACTGCAATTGAAATTAAATAACATTCTATCGGATGATTGTGTTTCCATTCATACCTTGATTTTCCATTTCCTAAATCAATGACATTTTGCAATATACCATTTGAGCCTGCTTTACAAGACGAAGGAACTGTAATATTAACAGCACAACTATCTGCTTTGTCTTTCAAAGATTGTTTGCACGGCCACCATTCATACGCAGAAAATGGCTGAGATAAACTCCATGTAACACGATAAGATGTTGGTTGAAAGTAATCATTTGTCAGACCAGAGCCCCCTAATGGATTCGTTAATGCAGTTGGAGGTGTTCCATTGTAATCTATTGAAAGGATAAACGAATTTCCAATTAATGCATTGACAGGGACTTTAACCGCGGAATTGTTTCTAGAAAAATTAACAGGAATTCCATTTAAACGAATTTGTGAAATTGCTAGTGTATTAAACAATTCAAATAAAGCTGAATCTAAGTTCTCTTTCGCAAAAGCATGGATTTCAACTGTCCCTGAAATTAACGTCGATAAATTATCTACATTTAAATCTAATTTATAATAAGTAACATCATATTTTTCAGATTCAGCAATTTGAGAAACTGTTAATGTATTACTCTTTTGTAGTGTTGATTTAATTTTTACATTAGAACAAAATTCTTTATTGGTTTTTTGACCAAAATAAATAAATGGAATTATTAATATTAACCCAAGACTGACTGCTTTCATAAAAAATATTTAGTTTTTAAATCTAGTTAAGATTATCTTTCTCTAAATATTAATATGATAAAAGGTATTAATTATTTATTAAACGATATATTTTGAAGAGTGAAATCAAATATCCCACTCTTCAAAATTAATTTAATTCAATTGATGTTTTTCCCAAATTTGAACCAATTCCACCATTGTTTGAATTGCTTTTTGCATGTCTTGAATACTCACATATTCATGTCTAGAATGTATTGCCATTTCTCCTGTAAATATATTCGGACAAGGTAAGCCCATAAATGATAAACGAGAGCCATCTGTTCCTCCTCGAATTATTGTAGCTTCCGAATTTATCCCAACCTTTTTCATCGCTTCAATAGCATAATTTGTTACAAAAGGTACGGTATCCAAAACCTCTTTCATATTCCGATATTGTTCCGTTATTTTAAACGAATATTCCAATTCAGGATAATTTGCTAATGTTTGTAGTAAAATATTTTTAAGCCGTTCTTCATATTCTGCTAGTTTTGAAGTGACGTGATCACGAATAATAAAAGAAACTGTTGCTTCTTCCAAATGTCCTTCAAAAGATGTCGGATGAACAAAACCTTCTCGCTTTTCAGTTGTTTCAGGTGACCACTCGCTTTTCGGTAAAGAGGCAACAAATTCAGAAGCAACTTTAATCGCATTAACCATTTTATTTTTCGCATAACCTGGATGCGCACTAATGCCCCGAATTGTAATCGTAACGGCATCGGCTGAAAAAGATTCATCTTCTATCGAACCTAAAGTTCCTCCATCTAATGTATAACCAAAATCAGCATTCAATTTTTTCATGTCCAATTGTTCTACCCCACGACCAACTTCTTCATCAGGAGTGAATAAAATACGAATTTTACCATGCTTTACTTCTGGATTTGTTAAAATATAATGACAAAAATCCATAATAATTGCCACTCCAGCTTTATCGTCTGCCCCTAATAATGTCAATCCACTTGCAGTAATTATATCATCTCCAATTTTAGCTTTTAAATAGGGATGTCTTTCCGTTGTAATTACTTGACTTGAATCGTCAGGAAGCGTAATTGGATTTCCATCGTAATTGCGATGAATAATTGGTTTTACATTTGTTCCTGAACAATCAGGTGCTGTATCAATGTGAGAACAAAAACAAATTGTAGGAATATTTTCATTAATTGAATTACTTTCAATTGTCGCATAAACATAACCCCATTCGTCCATGTGAGCATCGTTTATTCCCATTTCTAGTAATTCATCTACTAAAATTTTCGATAAATCTTTTTGCTTCATAGAAGAAGGAAAAGTTGAAGAAACAGGGTCTGCAGTTGTGTCAATTTGCACATATTTTACAAATCTTTCCTCAACAGTATATTTATAGGTATTCATATTTATTAAATTATTATTTTAGCCAAAGTTAAAAGAAAAATTAAATTTGTTTTCATGAGTTATTGTAGTTACTGCGAAAATTTACCCGAAGATAATATTCATAAAATCTACCACGACAATCAGTATGGTTTTGATATTGAATGTGATAATGAGTTATTTGGAAGACTTATTCTAGAAATTAATCAAGCAGGTTTATCATGGAATACGATTTTAAATAAACAAGAAAATTTCAGAAAAGCATTCGATAATTTTAACATTTCGATTATTTCAAACTATGATACTCAAAAAATAAATGAATTACTAAATAATCCTGGAATCATTCGTAATCGATTAAAAATTAATGCTGTGATATATAATGCTAACCAAATCATTGAAATTCAAAAAGAATTTGGTACATTTAAGAAATGGATTTTATTAAATAATAATAATTCTTTGCCAGAATGGGTCAAATTATTTAAAAAGAACTTTAAATTTGTTGGAGGAGAAATTGTAAATGAATTTTTAATGAGTATCGGACAATTACCTGGAGCACATATAGATTCATGTAAAATATATAAAACACTACAAGCTAATTAATATGATTAAAAAAAGTTTAATTCTAATTCTATTACTTGTTACTACACAAGCCAATTCGCAGTATAGTATTTATGGAGGCGCTAGTGTTTTAAGTCCATTTGGTGCTAATAAATTGTTTTATGGATTCAATTTAGGTACTGAAATCCCTAAAGATGATGAAACATCTCTTTATCTAAGGATGTCATTTTTTAATAAACGTGCTGAAGTAGGTACACAATCCTATTTATTAGAAAATATTGATTCCACTGATTATTCTTTACATTTTGTGAATGGTTATGGAACATTTAATTATACCACTTTTGAAGGCGGAATTAGAAGATATTTAGGAGGATACGATA
>JACOTM010000029.1 GCA_016178305.1 Flavobacteriia bacterium
TGTTTTACCTGAACCTGAAACTCCATAAAAAGCATTTAAACTACCTTTTTCTACTTTGAATTGAACCTCAATATCAAAATTATTTTTAAATTTTTTATATATGTGAACATCCAACATCTACCCTACCATTTTTCGGTTCCTTTTCCAATAGATAAATAACAAAAAAAGGAAACTAACAATTAACAACATCAAAGAATATTTATGTGCTACTCCGTAATTCATTTGTTCAACTTCATCAAATAAGGCAATTGAAATTACTTTTGTTTCGTTCGGAATATTCCCCCCGATCATTAATATCACACCAAATTCACCTACTGTATGTGTGAATGTCAAAATACAACCTGTTACAATAGAACGTTTTATCATCGGAATTAACACTTTCCATAAAATTGTTCGTTTAGACTTCCCTAACACCTTTGCTTCGTGAATATAAGTTATCGGAATCAATGCAAAACCATCTTTTAAAGCTTGAATCATAAATGGAAAACTGTAAATTATTGATCCAATGACTAATCCTTCGAATGTGAACACCAATTTTAAATTAAAATACGATTCTAAAAATTTTCCAAAAGCATTTTCAGGACTTAAAAAGATTAATAAATAAAAGCCTATAACCGTTGGAGGCAATACTATTGGCAAACTTACAATTGATTCTATAATAACTTTCCATTTATATTTACTGTAAACCAACCAATAAGCTACAGGAATTCCTATAAGCAACAAAATAAATGTTGTTAACAATGCTAATTTTAAAGTTAATATAATGACCTGAAAATCCATTTTAATGAACTATATACCCATATTTTTCTAACACTTTTTGAGTTGCTTTTGATTGCAAATATCCATAAAACAATGGTACATTTTTATTGTTCTGATCTTGCTTCAAAAGACACATTCCTTGTTCGATTGCTTGATACATTTTCCTATCAATTTCTAAATAATTTTCTTTTGTAGTCGAAACTACAGATGAAGATGTAAAGCCTAAATCTACGACTTTTGTTGTGACAAAATGATTTACTTGACTAATACTTTCTCCGAAAACTAATTTAGATTTTACTTTCTCGTAAATTCCTTTTTTTTTCAAATATTCAACCGCAGCTTTACCGTAAGGAGCTGTTTCAGGGTTTGCAATGGCGATTTTCTGGATTTTTTCCGTCAATAAATCTATTTTTTTGAGGTTCCATTCTTTTTTTGTCCATAGAACCATTGTACCATTCGCATAATTCAAGACATCACCATCTACTTTCCCTTTCTTTTTCAATTCGTTTGGATATTCCATATCTGCTGAAACAAAAATATCAAAAGGAGCACCGTTCACAATTTGCGCAAATAATTTACCAGATGAAGAAATAATAGGTTCAATTTTTTGAGCGGGATATTTTTTATTGTAATTTTCAATCACTTCCGAAATTACGGCCTCCATATTTGCTGAAACGGCAATTCTTACTGGCTTTTGTTCAGTCGTAAAACAAAATAATAATAACGTTATAAAAAATAAATAATATTTTACCATCTTAAATCGATATGTTCATTAATATATAACGCAAATTAAAGATTTACTTTACTCGTAAAATATGATATATATCACAATAATAAAAAATATTAAATGTAAAATATTCCATAACAATAAATATCTTTGAAAAAATAAATAGCTATAATTATGCTTACGCAAGACTTTAGAACAACAGCCAATCAATTTCAAAATTTTGAAATTTGGGACATTGAAAACATCGACGCTTTTTTCAAAGGAAACGGTGTAATAAAAGAAGTTTTTGAGAAAGAGTTCAAAATTCCTTTAAACGATTTACACCGAAGAAGAAGTGAAATAAAAGAAAATAATCTAGAATTAATCAACACGATTTTAGATCACATTGACGACAAACATTTTTTAGTTTTCACAAAAGGAGACCCAAACCATAATGATCTGATTTACATGCAAGAAGCGAAAATAATGACTTTTGGAATAAATATAGCAAACATTGATTTATCTCATGTTTATGTTGTTATCATGGATAAGAAATAACGCTTGTCTATTTTTGATGATTTGAATCATACTTTTCAAGTTATACTTTCACCAACTTTGTAGATGTTTTAAATATAAAATACAAAGTCATGAGCAACACACATCCGCATACTTTTCACATACCAGTAATGGGACTTGGTTATACCATAGATTCCCCGATTAAAGTTGCTCATTTTGGAATTTCATCCGTGATGTCTATTGGAGATGATATGCTTATTGAAAAAATAAGAAAACATTATTGTGTAAAAAATAATCTTCCATACATTGAAATTCCAAAAAGTAACTACAATCATAGAGCTTTACGCATTACATCTTATCTAAATTTAGTAAAAAAATTAGTTGACGAGAATTTTAAAAACATCAAATTGCAATCTTTTACAAAAGACACCGATTTGAGTAAGTATTTTGAAATGCTTAATCCAGACTCAGATCTATCAAAAGCTTATGTTTCAATGAAAAACGAAATAGATGTTACTAAAATAGAAGAATTACAAGCATCTTTAAAAAGCAAAATGATATGTGGGAGTATTGATGTTAATATCATGTCAAAAGTTGACAATCCTACATTTAATAAAAAGAAAGAACAATTACCGATTGAATTCAATGATGCTATGGCTGCTTTACGTGGTTTTGCTGAGAGTGAATTAACTTCTAGTATCGTCATTTCAGCGGGATTAAACCCTCGTTTATTTGCTTATTTTGAATCGTTTAAAGATTTTCTTCCAGATCAAAATGGAGAATTAAAAAAGAAAGTCATTTTAAAAGTTAGTGACTATCGTTCTGCCCAAATACAAGGGAAATTTTTAGCAAAAAAAGGAGTTTGGGTTTCCGAATTTAGAATTGAATCAGGCTTAAATTGTGGAGGACATGCTTTTGCAACGCAAGGAGAATTATTAGGCCCTATCTTAAATCAATTCAATGAAGAGCGAGATGAATTAATTAATTCTATTTTTGAAACCTACATCGATGCATTGAAAGAGCGTAATTTAAAAATTCCTGAAAGACCAATGCCTATACAATTTTCAGCGCAAGGTGGAGTTGGAAATTACGAAGAACAATTAATGCTTTTAAACGACTTCAATATCGATAGTGTTGGTTGGGGAACACCGTTTTTACTTGTGCCAGAAGCTGTGAGTATTGACTCAAATACTGTAAGTTTACTGGAAGATTGTTCGGAAGAGGATTTATATACAAGTGGAATTTCTCCATTAGGTATTCCTTTCAATACAATCAAAGGAAGTACACTCCAAGAAAATATGGAGACATTAATTGAAAAAAACAGACCTGGAAGTTCTTGTCCTAAGAAATTTCTTTCTTTTAATACTGAATTTACTGAAAAACCTATCTGCACCGCATCAAGACAATATGTAAATTTAAAATTACAAAGCCTTGAAAATTCCGATTTATCTCCTATTCAAATTGAAAAAGAAAAAAGAAAGGTTTTAGCGAAAACTTGTCTTTGTAGCGGATTAGGAACTGCAGCACTAATCGACAAAGGAATTGACACCAAAGTAGAAGGTTCTGGAGTTGCTGTTTGTCCGGGACCTAACATCGCGTACTTTTCAAAATCAATGACTTTAAAAGAAATGGTTGACCATATTTATGGAAAAATAAACATGCTGAATTCTGTAAAAAGGCCTCACATGTTTTTAAAAGAATTAAATATGTATATCGAGCATTATAAAAAAGAATTTGCTGAATTAAGTGAAAATGCGAATAAAAAACAACTTTCAAAGTTAACTGAATTTAAAGAAAACATTGAGAAAGGAATTAATTATTACGCAAATTATTTTGCAACAAAAAAATCAAATTCTTTTGATCGAATGAATGAATTAAGGGATGAATTTTTAAGTAAATTACTGGAATTGAAACCAGTTACAATTTAAAACTTTTAAAAACCAATAAATAATCCTGTTACGAAAATAACATTTGACGATTTATTGGTTTTAATTAAATTTTCTCAATAGTAAAGCCTGCTTGTTTTACGACTTCAATAATTTCATACATGTTATCATCAGTCGATTCAACCACTAAAATTTTCTCAGGGTTAGCAATATCCACTTCCCATTTTTGTATAGATTTTACATGATTCAATACAGGCGTTACTTTTTGCACACAACCACTACAATTGATATTCGTTTTAAATTTCATCGTTTCCATAATCTAAATTTGCTTTATTTTTAATCGTAAACTATTGGACACTACACTAACACTACTCAAAGCCATCGTTGCTCCAGCAATCATCGGATTTAATAAAAAACCATTTACTGGAAATAATATTCCTGCGGCAATAGGGATACCAATCACATTGTAAATAAATGCCCAAAATAAATTTTGCTTAATTGTTAATACAGTCTTTTTTGAAAGAGCTATCGCTTTAGGAATTTTTGTCAAATCATTTGAAATAATCGTCATCTTAGCTACATCTATAGCAACATCACTTCCTTTACCCATTGCTATGCTAACATCTGCTTGAGCCAATGCTGCACTGTCATTGATCCCATCTCCAACCATCGCTACAATCTTTCCTTTTTGTTGTAACTTTTTAATAAAATCTGATTTAGTTGCAGGTAAAGCATTTGCGATGTAATTCTCTATTCCTACTTGATTTGCAATTGCTTTTGCAGTGTACTCATTATCACCCGTAAGCATAAATACATCAATACCAAGTTCTTTCAATTCTTTAATTGCGTAAATCGAACTTTGTTTTATTTTATCTGATATTACTATTCCTGACAATATTTGAGTTTCATTACTAAATAAAACGACTGTATTTGCTTCATGTAATTTTACATTTATCCATTCTTGAATTTCTTTTGGAATATTGATTTGCATTTCCCTCATTAAAAATTCATTTCCAATAAAATATTTTTTATCTCCAATTGTTCCTTGAATTCCTTGTCCAATTTTATTTTCAATACTTATTTCATTTATAAAAAAGGCCTTATTTTCCAAAAAATGTACAATTGCTTCGGCCAAAGGATGTTCAGACGATTTTTCTATTGTAAGTAAAACATTTAAATAATCCGTATTTTTCTTTTCAAACCACTTAATTTCAGAAACATTCGGTTTTCCTTCTGTAATTGTTCCTGTTTTATCCAACACAATTACTTCTATTTTTTGAGCCAATTCTAAACTTTGGGCATCTTTGATTAAAATGCCTTGTTCAGCTCCTTTTCCTACTCCTACCATTATCGCTGTTGGAGTCGCTAACCCCAAAGCACACGGACAAGCAATAATCAAAACGGTCACTAAAGATAAAATTCCATGAGTACTTCCATTTTCACCTCCAAAAACCAACCAAATTAACAAACTCAAAAAAGCCAATCCAATTACAATTGGAACAAATATTCCGGCAATTTTATCTACCAATTTTTGTACTGGAGCTTTGCTGCCTTGAGCTTCTTGAACCATTTGAATAATTTGAGCCAATAAAGTATTGTCGCCTACTTTTTCAGCTTCAAATTGGAAACTTCCTTTTTGATTCATTGTTCCTGCAAAAACAATGCTTTCTCTTTCTTTTTGAATTGGAATTGGCTCCCCTGAAATCATGCTCTCATCAACAAATGAGCTTCCTGATAAGACTTTTCCATCAACAGCAATTTTTTCACCTGGCTTCACTAAAATAATATCTCCTTTTTGAATTGTTTTTATTGACACTTCTTTTTGAATACCTAATGAATCAATCAAGGTAACCGTTTTTGGTTGAAGTCCAATTAATTTCTTTAAGGCCGAAGTTGTATTTCCTTTCGCCTTTTCTTCAATTAATTTCCCTAATAATATAAAGACTATTACTACTGCGGAAGTTTCAAAATAAACAGGCGTATGCATTCCTTTTTCGTGCCAAAAATGAGGGAACAGCGTATTAAACACACTGAAACTATAAGCGATTCCGGTACTTAAAGCAACTAAAGTATCCATGTTAGCAGATCGATGTGTCAATTGTTTATAAGCTCCAGTAAAAAAAGACTTTCCAAAACCCAATACAATAGGTGTCGCTAAAAACCACATTATATAATTTGAATAGGGTAACGCCATTAAAGTCGGTGTCATTGCTATAATTACTAAAGGAATTGAAAAAAACAATGCTCCGAATGTTTTTCGCTTCAAAGCACTATAATTAGATTTATTATTTTCTTCTAAAAAATCTACTTTAACATCCTCTTTTTCAACTATTAAATCATACCCAACAACTTGCAATGCTTTTTTTAATTTCAAAGGATTGGTAAGCATTGGATTATATTCAATTTGCGCAGTGGTATTTGCATAATTTACAGAAGCTGAAATAACACCTTCTAATTGAATCAAAATATTTTGAGCACTACTAGCACATGAAGCACAAGACATGTTTAGTAAAGGAAAGTTTTCCTTAATTGATTTCGAATCCATGATTCACATTTTTAGTTAGAACAAATGTCTCGTAATATTCTCTAATTCTATTATACAATTCAGGATTCTTTTTATATTCTATTGATTTACGAAATTTCTTCGATTCAGTATTAATAGGCATATAGCGGTTTCTAACGGATAGAAACCGCTAATTTACATCGACAAAAAAAAACTAATGAGGAAATTTAAAACATCTAAATAAAACAAATTCAAATATTTCCTCAATGTTTTTGTTGTTTTAATTTATAACGAATGCCTCCATAAACAACAGTCCCAAATACAGGCGCCCATGCACAAGTTGCATCAAAATAAGCTCCAGTAAATGGATTTTGAGGATCAACAATGGTATATTTAATTTTAAAATTACCAAGATTTTCACCACCAATATAAAAATCCCATTTTTTATAAATATAAGTTACTTGCCCATTAATAATTGGATACATTGGTGTTTGGCTATTTTTTGTTTCAATACCATTCGAAAGCGACACCATTGTCATCCGCATTTTTCCATTTAAAATTAAACTACAATTTGCTTCCCACTTTTTATTTTTAGACCTATAAGATAAATTTGTCAACCACTTGTTTTTTTGTACCATCACCTGTTGCCTCATTTGATTATTAAAAGGTGCTTGTACATCTATATGTTTGTAAGTCACCCGAAAATCAAATGATTGTGATATTGACAAATTAAGTTCGGCTTGAAGGGTATTTGAAAAAGATTGATTTTGAATATTTCTAAAATATATCGCATCAATTGAAATATCTCGATCAACAATTAATTGATTCACAAACTGTGTTCGATATAAATCCAATGTAAATGTATTTTTTCGTTTTTTTATAAAAAAATCATAGACAATTGACCCTCCATAATTCCATGAAATTTCTTGCTGAGCTTTAGAATCAATAAACCATTTCCGAGATGATGCAAGTAAAGAAATATTATCAATAATAACATTAGGAGTTCTAAAACCTTTACCACCTGTAAATCTAAAATCTATATTTTCAGTAATTTTATATTTACCATATAAACGAGGTGTTACTTGAATACCGAATAAACTATTATAATCAACTCTTGCGCCAAACACTGTTGACAATCTAGTTTTTTGAAGACTATATTCCGCATAAAGACCGCTAATAAATTCAACTCGATTTAAATGAATTTGTGATGACGTAAATGGGATTAAAGAATCTAAATTTTGAGAAATATCTGAATATACAAAACTAGCTCCTGTTTTTAAAATATGTTCTGAACTACCTCCTATTTTTTCTTCATAAATCGTATTAATATAAGCTCTTTTTTCTATTCCTGAAAAATTCCGAACACCAAATAAAGCATCAGTTGTTTGATATTTTAAATTATAGACAATTCCCAAAGAACGATTTGTGTTTTTAAACATAAAACCTGTTTTTGCAAAAGCATCAATATGATTTGCATTTACGTTAGAACCATACAAATTAGTTTGAACAGAAGGAGAATATCCCACTTGTCCTCCAAATTTATTTTGACGATAAGCATTAATTCCTAAAAAAACAACCATCTTTTTTCCTTCATATTTCCATCGATTCAAAACTGAAAAATTTTTGCTATTATTAATATCTCGAAAGCCATCTTTGTTTTGATCTATTTCATTTTGAAAAGTCGAACCGTGTACAAACCAACCACCTGAAATTTTCTCTCTTAATTTATAACTACCATCGAAATTCAGTTCTGATCTCCCAAAATGATTGACATAAGCATTGAAAAATAGCTTCTCCATTTTGTCAGGTTTCTTTAATTCTAAATTAATCAGCCCAGCCATAGATTCGTATCCATTTACGACACTCCCTGTTCCTTTTGTTATTTGAATAGATTCAATCCAAGTTCCAGGAATTGAACTTAATCCAAATGAACTTTCTAAGCCTCTTAAATAAGGAATGTTTTCAAGCTGTATTTGTGCATACACGCCATCTAAACCCATCATAGATATTTTCTTCGCTCCGGAAACAGCATCTGTTATCGTTACATCTACTGAAGTATTCGTTTGAAAAGCTTCCGATAAATTACAACAAGCTGCTTTCCGAATCTCTCCTTCTCCAATTGTTTCAACATTTAATGTCTTCAATTTCAAAACACCGTAATCATTTTTTCTTGCTGTAATTACAACTTCTTCAATCATTTGATCTGAATAAAGAGTAATTGATAACGCTATTTTTGATAATTCCACTGTCACAATCAATGTGTCAGGATAATATCCAATTGCTAAAAAAACAAGTGTATCAGGATAATGATTGTTATTAAACGCAAAACTACCATCTTCAGAAGTAATTATTGCATTTTTTGACGTTATTGATTTTACAGTTACTCCAAAGAGTGGAGATTTCTTATTATTTTCAATTCCATAAACAACACCTTGAAATTGAGAAAAACAATAATTAAACGAAAAAGCAATAAACAGACTTAATAGTATTGTTTTCATACTTCAATTAATTTATATTTAATACTTCGAAAAAATTCGCTATTCCTTTAGAAACAGCCTAAATTGATTGAGGAATCAAATAATAAATGTACAATTTCGAATATTTAAACTGGCGTATGAACTATTCGGTGGAAGAAAAGTATGTTTCGATTTTACAATTTCTGTTGTAACTTTAGAAGAAGAAATTTCAAATAATATCTGAAAATTAGAAGTTACAACAATCGTATTATGATGTATTTTAGCTATATATGTGATTTTTTCATCACTTGTTTTTTGAAATGTAATTTTAAGGTTTTTACAACATCCGCATTTTTTTTCTTTAATACCGCAACAAGATGTTAATGAATTTTTAACAATCGCCACCGAATGAACTTTACCATTACAAAAATGAATATCAGTTGTAAATCCTATCGATAATAGAAAATAAAAAAGAATAAAAAAATATGTAATAATTCTTTGTATCTAAACAAAAATAAAAAATAAATTGGTTAAAACCAAAAACTTAACTATACATATCAACCATTAATTAATAACCGAAAAAACGGGGATAAATCTGCTTATTCATAAAATCGAACTCCTTTTCTACAACGAATCAATTCCTTTTCTTAAAGGAAATTCTTGTTTTTTAAATGCTGTTGGAGACATTCCTACAATCTTTTTGAATTGTGAGGATAAATGAGCAACACTACTATATCCCATTTTATCAGAAATTTCGTTTAAATTCAATTGTTTATCAACTAATAACTCCTTCACTTTTTCAATTTTGTGCCGTATAATAAAATTTTCAATTGTTATTCCTTCTTCAACTGAAAATAACTTACTTAATTGAGAATATTCTTTATTTAAAGAATGGGAAATTATTTCTGAAAAAGCAATTTTATATCCATTACTATTTTGTATTTGATTAATAATAACAGATTTAATCTGATTAATTTGAAAATCTTTCACATCATCTAAAAGTTCAAAACCTAAAGATCCTAATCTTTCTTTTAATATATTATACTGAAATTTTGTTAAAACTTGAACTGTATTGACTTCTCCTAATTTAATATCTAAAAGATTTACATCAATTTCATGAAATAATTGTTCAACTGCTAAAATACAGCGAGGACAAACCATATTTTTGATGTAAATCTTCATTCGATGTTATTTTCTATCGTACTTACAACATTCGTGTAATTCAGCATAAGCTCTATCTTCTCCTTTGTATTTGATATTATCATAACCAACTGAAGCAATCGTCTTTTGAATTTCATCCAAAGTCACTTTACTCGTATCATAATCAACAACAATAATCTTAGAATCTGAATTCCAATCAGCTTTTGAAATCCCGTCTAATTTCAAGGACTTTTCAATGGTTTCTTCACACATTCCACAATTTCCCCAAACTGTAAAAGTGGAAGTCGCAATCCCATTCTTTACAATTGTTTTATCTATTTTTTTAATACTTTGTTGCTCTGTAGAAGAATTTCCACATGATATAAACTGTAAACCAATTGTGATAGAGATAATATAATTTAAAATTTTCATAGTATAAAACTTTATTTATTCTTAGTAACACACAAATAATTTAACCTCATTGAATTCAAATGAATTTATTCCAAATAAATACAATGAGGTCATAAAATTGATTATTGAATAACAATTTTTCTTGTTTCCGAAATTAAATCGTTTGAAATTTTAACAAAATAAATTCCCTTTGGAAATTGAGAAACATCAATTGATTGAGAAATTTCACCACTTACTTGTGTCATATTTAGAGAATGTACTAATTTTCCTTCTACATTTACGATATTTATTGTAACATCTTGCGTATTTTTTAAGTTGAAAGACATATTAATTATATCTTGAACCACTCACATAATTCAAATTAATCGTAAAACTTGCCCAACTCATAGCCATCCCACTTAATGTTTGACTACCAGAAGCAACAATATCACGTTGATTTGTTGTTGTATTCCATTTAGTTAAAGTAACAGAAACAGAGCCTTGACTAGATCCAAAAATCATGTGCTGCCATTTTCCTGTTAAACTTACAGGTTGCCCTGTATATGGAAATCCAGCTGAAGGTTGCATAGTTGTTGGATTTATTGTGCCACTTACTGCAATCCCATTTACTACCGTTGGACCAACTGTTTTAGAAGTTAATTTTAAATAAGATGCTCCAACATTTCCTGGAGTACCTTTAGTTGCAGTATAAACACTTGACGCTGCTGTCACATCATTCAAGGTTGCCCAACCATCCGGATTACTATACGATCCCATTGAGGTCCAGTTTTCAAACCCATTATTTGGGATTTGCGCAAATAAAGAAGTTGATAATAGTGTTCCTATTACAAATGAAAATATTTTTTTTTTCATAATTTTTATATGTTTTTTTTTATTTAATATTGATTTTTTTACGTGTAAAGTACCTAGTACAATACTTATTCTCTTAAAACGTATTCCATAACAAACCGATATATCATATTAAAAAAACACGATTTTTTATATAAATAGGTACTTGAAAACCATGCGGAGGTGCATGGTAATTTTCAGGTGTTTTATGAATATTTATATATATTTTTCCAACTTGAATACACAAATTAGAATTGATAACACAAGCAACATTTGAAATAAAAAAGGTGCTTTCAATTTCTGTTTTTTCTTGTTTATCTTTGACTTTAATTGCAATTTTTTGATTATGACAACATCCTTTGCTTTTCATTTTGGATCCACAACAAGATTTTTCATCAAAAGAATGAAACGAAACATTTTTTAATTTTCCACCACAATAATGCAAATTGATGGATGTACCAGCAGACACAAATAAATAAAAAACTGATAGTAATATAATTACAACTCCTTTCATGCAATGTTCTAGTTGTGCAATATTACAAATATATTTTGCATAATTTTATTTTTTTTTCGTAAAGAGTGTACTATTCTTGAATTTCTAAAATGAAAGTTTGACATAAATATCAAAGATACTAACCGTCAAAAAACAAGCTAAATTAACCTTCTACCTGAATAAGCATCTCGAGCATTTATAAATTTATTTAATTTGCCCCCTTACATTTCATTATTTATCGCACATTACGATGTTTTTATCGTGAATATTCATTCATTTATCGAATTTGATAATTCAACCACATCCAAATAAAACAGAAAATATATCTTTTATTCAATAAATATTTACAAACTAAAAACGAAGACTTATGAATCTAAAATTACTCCTTTTAATACTAATTATATTTCCTATTTCATTTTTAAAAAATGATTTATTAAGTCAAAATATAGCCGCTGGAAGTACACATAGTATTTCTATATGTAACAACGGAACTGTAATGTCATGGGGAGATAATTACTCCGGGCAATTGGGAATTGGTGGTCAAACAGATAACAACACACCTACTTTAGTCAGCGGTTTAAACACGGTTATTGCAGTAGCTGCAGGACAAGAACACTCATTAGCTTTATTAGCCAATGGAACTGTAAAATCATGGGGAGACAATGCTTTTGGACAACTTGGAAACAATAGTAATTCTGATTCAGATATTCCAATCATTGTCAATGGCTTACCAGTTATTACACAAATAGCTTGTGGTAATAATTTTTCATTAGCACTTGCAAATGATGGTACTATCTGGGCATGGGGTGATAATAGTTCCGGACAACTTGGAATTGGATCTATAAACTCAAATAGTAATGTGCCGATACAGGTTGCAAACATGACGAATGTAGTAGCTATTGCAGGAGGTTTGGAGCATGCTTTAGCATTATTAAATGATGGAACTGTTTGGGCATGGGGAGACAATTTTTATGGTCAATTAGGAACAGGAACAAATGTTAATAGCAATATACCTGTCATGTCAATTAATATCATTGGGGCAACCAGAATTGCTTGCGGAACTTACCATTCTTTAGCCTCTTCAAATTCATATCTTTATACGTGGGGTGGAAATTTTGCTGGTCAATTAGGAAATGGAAATCAAAACAACAATAACACTCCAATAATTAATAGTTATTTAGAAAATGTGACCAAAATAGCTGGAGGCATTGATTTTTCAATGGCTTTAACTTCAGATAATACGCTTTGGTGCTGGGGAGAAAATGGCTCAGGACAACTTGGAAACAGCAACAACAATGCTTCTTTGATTCCAAATCAAATTCCAAATTTTTATAATATTATAGATCTAGAAGCTGGCAATTATCATGGATTAGTAATTTTAAATACAGGTAACATTTGGTCTTGGGGAAATAATTTGTCTGGAGAACTTGGAAACTCGACAAATAATAATTCAAATTCCCCTATTTCTGTACAAAACGCTTGCTTATCATATATGGGCATAGAGTCAAAAAACATGGTAACAAATTGTAATATTTATCCTAATCCTAATCATGGAAATTTCACAATAGAAATAAATTCTTTATTAAACTGTAATCAATTTTACATTTTTGATCAATTTGGTCAAGTAATTTATTCTTCTACTATAAATAGAAATTCAAATCAGCAGTTTATTTCAATTCCTAATATTAATCAAGGCATCTATTTTTTGAAAATTCAAGGCCCCCAGGAAGTTGAAACAAAAAAAATAATTATTAACTAATATCTCAAGCTATGACAACAAAAAATACATATCAACTATTAAGTGTTTTTTTTACATTTTTTCTTACTTTTAATTCAAATGCTTATACAGGAAACGGAGTTTTGACTTCAGGAGGAATAACTAGAACATTTACTTATCATTACCCAGGAACTGTATCAAATTCAAATCTTCCTTTAATGATTGTTTATCATGGTGATAACAACACTGGAAATGATATTCGCATTAGTTCAGGATTTGATGCCATTTCTGATGCAAACAACTTTATAGTAGTATATCCAGATGCAATCAATACTTTTTGGAATTCTTATGTTGATGATTCACCTGGTTCTTTAGATGACCCTAATGCTCCCGATGATGTATTATTCACTTCAGATTTGATTGACTATTTTTGTTTAAATTTTAATATTAATAGAAACAAAGTATATGCATCAGGTCATTCCGCAGGAGGATTCATGTGCTACAATTTATCCATAAAATTAAATTCACAAATTGCAGCTATCGCACCAGTTTCTGCTAATATTTATGGTGATCAAACAATATTAGATACCTATTTCTTAACAGTTCCTGTTCCAATTCCACTCTATCATATACATGGTGATGCTGACATCGATGCTACAGGAGTTCAATATATGGATGTTAACAATATTCCAGATGGTGATGAATATCCAATTGCAACTTATGGGTATATAAATTGTGGTAACGACATTTACACGCAATCAACAATTGTTACTGGTGTATATAAAAAAACATATTGCAGTGCTCCTTTTGAAGTAGATTTAATTCAAATCGCTGGAATGGGGCATGTTTGGCCTAATGTATCTGGTTATAATGCATCACAAGCTATTTGGGATTTTTGCAGTTCTTATGCCTTACCAATCAATCTAGATTGTATTAACGAAAATAAAGAAATAAGTTTGAATAGTTCCTTTTCAATTAGTCCTAATCCTTCAAATGGCACATACTTTCTAATTGCAGAGTCAGAAATAGAAAGTTTAAAAATAAATAATTTAATTGGTCAAAACATTAATTATGAATATAATTCAAACAATAATCAATTAACAATATTAAACCATTCAAATACCATTTATTTTTTAACAATCTATTTTAAAAATGGAGAAAAAGTATCCCAAAAAATAATAATGAACGAATAAATAACAAGTTTATGCGCTGATCCTTGTTGTCCCGATTTTGTTCCGCTTGTTAAAGCAAGAAACCCGAAATCCTTTTATATAAAGGACTTCGGGTTTCTTTTGGCGGAGAGAGAGGGATTCGAACCCCCGATACCTCTCGGTACGCCGGTTTTCAAGACCGGTGCATTCAACCGCTCTGCCATCTCTCCGGGGACAAAATTAGTCATTCTTTGTGTATTGACAAGTGTTTTTTCAAAATTTATAAATATTAAAATTTACACTATTTTTTAGTATTTATTACTACAATTTCATTTCAAAGTAGAAATTTTCATTATAAATTACTAAAGAAATGAAAATTTATACTCCTTAATCAATAAACAGGTTATTATTTCAGTCCTTCATTTTGATTTTGTAACTTTGCTGGAAAGTTTTTTCAATGAAATTAATACCATATTTAAGTGTAATTTTTATTCTTTGCACATTCTCATCTTTAGGGCAAAATAAAAAGTTAAAAGCATATTTAGATGAAAAGCAATTTTATGCTCCAGAAATTGGAAATTATATTGAAATTCAGCTACAATACGTCGGCTATACTTTAAATTACATTACTGTTCCATCAGGTATTCAAAGTGAAATTGCTGTAATCATAAAAATTTCAGACCAAGATTCTATTGTCTCAATGGATGGTTTTCGATTACAATCTCCAATAATGAGAGATAGTTTAATCGATGATTTTTATGATATTAGACGTTTTGCTTTAAAGCCAGGAAAATATGTTTTATCGCTTGAAATAAGTGACATTCACTCAACTAATCTTCCAATAAAAATCTCAAAGCCAATTGAAATTAAAGATTTTTCAACGAATGTTGGTTTTTCAGATATTGAAATTGCAGAAACAGCTACTAAAGGCGATGGTACATCTGTATTTTTTAAATCTGGGTATGATATTATTCCAAAATTTTCAAATTATTTTCCGAATGAATTAAATTATTTACCAATATATTTTGAATTATACAACACGTTATCATTAAAACAAGATGCTTTAGGTATTAAACAAAAAATCATCAATACTATTACAGGTGAAGAAATTCCTCAATATACTATTGCAAACAAAATCAAACCTGACCAAGTAGTTCCATTTACCAGAGCAATTGATTTGCAAAATTTACCTAGTGGAAAATATTCTCTTATATATACATTAATTTCAAAAGAAATGGTTGTATTAGATTCCATTGATTACGAATTCGAAAGAAGCAGTAATGTGGATAACAATTTCGATCCTGAAAAAATAATATTAAACCCTGCTTTTCAAGAATCTATCTCAAAAGATAGTGTTATGTTTTATTTAGCAAGTTTAATTCCAATGGCTAAGCCAGCTGAAATCAAAAACATATTAAATATTATCAAATTAAATAATGAAGAAAATGGACGTAAATTAATTCAAGGATTTTGGATTAAAACTTCAAATGCAAATGCTTATCAAGACTGGATGAAATACAAATCACAAGTCTTATTTGTAGAAAAATTATACCGAAATAATTTTCAAGCAGGATATGAAACTGATCGAGGAAGAGTGTATTTACAATATGGTCCTCCTTCTTCAATAATTCAAAAAGAAAATTCTGCGAATGAATACCCGTATGAAATATGGCAGTACAATAAAATTGGAAAATACAGCAATAAACGATTTGTTTTTTATAATCCTGATATTGTTTCAACAACCTATAGACTACTACATTCAGATATGATTGGTGAGATTAAAAATTTATCCTGGCAACAAGTTTTAAGCAGCAGAAATGCACCTAACGGAACAATTGATAATCAAAACAACAATGGCAATAGTGGTTTTGGTAACAGCAACAATTATTACAGACAATATTAATACGGAATTCAAAAAATCCAAAAAGTAAATTATCTTTACCGAATTAAAATAAAAAATTGAAGGATATAGCTATCGTCATATTAAATTGGAATGGGAAAAATTATTTAGAAAAATTTCTCCCAAAAGTGATCGCATACGCTAATGATTGTAGAATTATTTTAGCAGATAATGCCTCTACAGACGAATCTATCTCATTCGTTAATCAAAATTTCCCTTCTGTTGAAATTGTAATAAACAGTTCAAATGGCGGATTTGCTAAAGGATATAATGATGCTTTAAAAATAATTAATGCAAAATATTATCTCTTATTAAATAGCGACATTGAAGTCACTGAAAATTGGATAAAACCTTTATACAATTCAATTCAAGACCCAAAAATAGCTGGATGCCAACCTAAAGTTCTTTCTTACTCAAACCCTGACCTGTTTGAACATGCCGGAGCTTCAGGTGGATTTTTAGACCGAAATTATTTTCCATTTTGTCGAGGTCGGATTTTTGAAAAATTTGAAAAAGATCAAGGTCAATATGATAGTGAAATCGAAATATTTTGGGCTACTGGTGCGGCATTATTAATTAAAGCAGAATTATTCCATTTGGCTGGAGGCTTTGATGAAGCTTTTTTTGCTCACATGGAAGAAATTGATTTATGTTGGCGACTAAAAAAACAAGGCTATTCTTTTAAAGTTGTCCCTGCTTCCAAAATTTACCATGTCGGAGGAGGAACTTTACCATATTTATCACCTCGAAAATCATATCTAAATTTTAGAAACAGTTTATTTATGATTATCAAAAATCATCAAGGCTTATTATTACCAAAATTGATGTATCGAATGCTTTTAGATGGAGTTGCAGCTATTCGGTTTTTAATTCGTGGTGAATTCAAACATTTTGCCAGTGTGTTTAATGCGCATGTAGCAACATATAAAAGAATTCAACCTTTACTAAAACAACGGAAAGAGATTAAAAAAACAACCCAAGTTTTCAATGCTACGGGATTATATAATGCGAGTATATTATGGGCTCGTTATTTTAAAAAAATTGAAAAATTCAGCGAACTAAACAAACGTTTTTTCAAATAACATATCGTACTATTGAACATTCCCCTTGCTCTTTTTGAATTAAATCTATATTATCAGAAAGCACATCTATAAATGTAAATTTATTCAATTAATCTCTTAATCGAATACGATGACTATTTTTAAATAAAAATAAATGATTCTGGGAATAATATGTTTTATAAATGATATTACCTGATTCATAAATTAACAAATCGTCTATTAAAAAAGTTAATTTGGAATTTTCATCACCATTTAAATACAACTGATAAGTGCTCTCATTTGAATCAGAAGTTGTAAAATTTAATTCAACCAAAGACCAATCTCCATCAATAATTCCACTGTTCATTGGACTAACAATATCTGTAATCCATTTAACTTCATTTCTTTTTGTTTCTTGAACAAATAGAGAATATCGCAGTTTATCTTGTCCAAAATTTCCCCCTTTATTATAAGCCCAAAAACGAATAATGTATGATCTATTCGGTTTCAATTCTTTATTCGTAAATGAAGCTATTTCTGTAAAACCTTTAATATTTCCAGTTTTTGAACCGCGACCACTTTTTGAAGACGTATTTGAGTCTTCATCAAAATTAAAATATTCAAAATAAGAAGTTGTATCACTTACTAAAAAATGATTCTTGTTATACAATGCCTTTTTAATTGCTTTAAATTTTTTGTATTCGTCAATTGCTGTATTTTCAAATAAAGCTGAAAAAGATAAACGATAATAGGCATGCTGCTTGCCTTTAAATAATAACTTAGATTTTTGAAGGAAATACATCTCATTTTCAGAAAGCAATGTCGTATCAGAAACAATTAATAAAAAATCTTTTTGAGTCTGTAAATCTTTTTGAATTAATTTATTGTAAAATGGATTCGATAACATTTGAACCAAATTCTTACTTTCTGGAATAGAAGTACGTGTCAAAAAAGCACTCATTAAAGGTAAACTTAAATGAAATGAAGCCATTTTGGAATCAAATACCAATTTAGAGTCTTTAGGAATTATCCAAAAATTTTCTGATCCGATATAAAAATACGGCAGGGGAATAATTGCCTGAAATTCATTCACAACTATTTTCGACTTAATTCCTTTTAAATCATTCAAATAAGATTCATCACTAAATGTATTTGGATGCTCAATGATGGCTATATAATTTGCATTATGATATTCTTTACCTTCAAAAAAGGTAATAAGAATGATACTAAAAATCAAAACTTGTTTGAGTCTCATTTTTGACTTCTTTTCTATATTTATTAAAAAAGAATTCAAGATATAAACTGAAACAATGGCAATGACAAAATAAAAAACCCAAGCAAAACGCCCTAAAGCTCTAAATTGTTTCAACACTTTTAAATAATCAATTAAAAATTCTAAATGAAATCGAAATGGAATACACATTGCAAATAACAAAACTAAAAAAGCAGAAATCAACAAAAACAAAACAAATGAGTCATTTTGAAACATTGAAAACATTTTAACTTTTTTAAATCGAATAAAATATTCAACTACTTTATATAAAATAAATAATATTGAAAAAATAGATAGAATTCCAACATAACTCAAAGCTTCCCAATTGCTTAAATCAAAAACAACATACTTTGAAATGAATCTACTTATTGGTCCATTTGTTGGTATGAATAAGTACTTAATATCCGTATAAAAACTAAAAAAACCAAAAGGATTGTCTGTTCTACCTTTATGATTATCTGTTAAATAAACAAAGATATTAAACAATAATAGCGGTAAAACAAGGAAGCCAAAATGGTAAATAAATGACTTAAAAGAAAGCTTTTTATGAACTATATTACCCAAAATCAATCTTGTAAGAAAAAACAGAAAGAGAAATAAAAATAATATCACCCCTAAATAAGCATGTATAAAAAGCCAAAATAAAAGTAGTATTGATAGTAATAAATAATGTTTAAACTCTTTTGATGAATGTTCAAATTTATAGAGATAATAAATTGAAATTGGAAGAAAACATGTAAATGAGAGCGCTAAATGTCCTGTCATACGAAAAACTTGTGGACACAAAAAGGTATAAGCAATGGCACTTGAAATAGCTAACCAAGTTTGAATTTTTAATTCTTTAAATAAAAGATAAAGAAAAACAGCAGCTAAAAAAAATGAAGTAAAAATCAAAGAATTTAATATCCCAATTGAATAATTTGCTACCCCTGGAATAACAAATTGAAGCAATCTTATAGTTACAGCAACAATTGGTGTACAATCAGTATATAAAAAATGTTCCCCATAAGGATAATTCATTCCTTCAAAGTTTGTCCAAGAATGATTATTTTGAATATAAAAATTATAGGTGAAATAATTTTTAATACCATCTCCATCTGCGCTAAATAAATAAGAATTCGGAGAAATCAAAATGTCACCATAAAAACAGTATAGTAAACAAAACATGATTATCCCGATTACAAAAATCTCTTTATTTGATTTATAGAATCTGTATATCATTCCCAAATTATTTTTCGCAGAATCAATCTATACTCTTGAATTTCCAACATTTTTTTTCGATTCGAAACCATCTGAAAAACATAAATCCACTTCGATTTAATATGAATGTAATACCGCATATAGGAATAGGCCATCAATCCTGAAATAGGAAAAACGGAAAAGTATAACAATTTTTCAAAAACAGAATTCGCAAAATAATCAGCCGTTAGATAATAAATTATACCGTAATCTAAAGGGTAGAGCAATAATCCCAATAATACCGATAGCGGTGCCACATATTCAATGTCTTTCGTTAATTTTGGAACTATAAAATCTGTAATTTTATACGGTATAACATTGATTACCAAACCAACAATAAAGACAGGAAACCCAATTAAAATTAATCCAATAGAAAATATTAACTGCCTAAAAAACATTTGAAAACGAAATCTTCTATCTAAAAAATCAGGACGTAAATTCAATGCGCTAAGTTCAGTCTTAATTTTTTCAATTGTTATTTTTATTTCGTCTAATTTCCATGGCTGTGTTAATTCTAATTCTTCAATTCTATCTCTTATTTTTTTCAAAAACTGAACTTCCCCTTCAACTCCACTTTCTTTCGTTCTGATATACTTCGAAGATAATATTTCAGCTATTTCATCCGTAATTGTTTCGTGTTCTTTAGATTCTGAATGAACCAATACACGTTCTAAGCCCATTCTAAATTTTTCAGTTAGTTTTTTTGCCGCTTTTCCAGAATTTATTTGATATTCTTCCAAATAAGTCGATACTTCTATCTTCAATCCAACATTAACTAAAACAGAACTACGAAATTTTTCTGCTTGTAAATAATTTAAACCAATAGGCAAAACCTTTAAATGTAATCCTCCCTTATTTCGAGCCTCCGCTTCCAATGCTATTCTAGCTGTCCCTGATTTTAATTCTCTTAATTGTCTCTCTAAAAAACTTGTCCCTTCAGGAAAAACAACTAAAGTTTTACCCTCTTCTAATATTTTATAACATGCTTCAAAAGAGTCTTGATTAGATACTCCTTTCACTTTTCCATCACCTTGTCTATTAATTGGAATCATGTTAAACTTTCTTAAAATCCACATTTTGAATTTAGAATTAAACAATGTCCCTTTTGCCATAAAATAAATTTGTTGTTTGCATACAAATCCAACCAACATAGCATCCATCAAAGTATTCGGATGATTGGCAACAATAATAAGTGGCTCATTTTGAACTTGATTTAGTTCATGTTCATTTAACACTTTTACTTCTTTGTAATAAAAGCGAATTCCAATTCCAACCAATAATTTTAAAAACCGATATAACATTTTAAGTTGTAAGAAGTCAAATTTAATGAATTTATAGAGATTATAGATGTATCCGATTCTACTTTCATTCTATTTGCTTAAATTTGGACTTCAATAGTATAAATGTTTTCATTTCCAATAACATATTTAAATTCAAATGACGGAAGCGGTATTTTAGCTTTTGGGGGAGATGATTTCCTTGAAGTTGACGCTGAAAACAACTCTCAAAATGCGTTATTAAAGCTTGAAGATTTTATTCAAAACCACAAAGAAAATTATCTCTTTGGTTTTTTAAGCTACGATTTAAAAAATGAAATAGAAAACTTAAAATCATCAAATAAAGATGGTGTTTCATTCCCAAGTTTGTTTTTTTGGAATCCGAAATATGTTGTTGAATTAAAAAATGAAAAAATATCGTTTCTACAAGGCGAAAAATGTGATGAAAGCTTTGATTTTATCTCTTATTTTTTAGAAGAAGAAACAGATCAAAATTTTCATCCTTATCATTTTAATTTTAAACCTAGAATTGATAAATCTGAGTATCTAAATAAAATAAAAGAACTAAAAAAACACATTCAATTAGGTAATATCTATGAAGTAAATTTTTGTCAGGAATTCTATGATGACCATGTAGATATGGACTTTCCTTTAGACTTATACTTTAAATTAAATCAATTAACACAAGCTCCTTTTTCAAGTTTTTGCTCTTTCGGTAATTATTCTATTTACAGCGGTAGCCCTGAAAGATTTTTAAAAAAAACAGGCTCAAAAATAAGTTCTGAACCAATAAAAGGAACTGCCCGTAGAGGAAATACCTTGGCTGAAGATGAAAAATTAATTGAAACATTAAAAAATGATCCAAAAGAACGTTCCGAAAATATTATGATTGTGGATCTTGTTCGAAATGATTTATCTAAAATTGCGCTTAAAAATTCTGTAACAGTAGAAGAATTATGCGGTATATATTCATTTGAAACAGTACACCAAATGATTTCTACAATTTCATGTGAAGTTCCAAATGACATCCAATTTACAGATATTATTAAAGCAACTTTCCCAATGGGATCTATGACTGGAGCTCCTAAAAGAAGAGCAATGGAATTAATCGAATCACATGAATCATTTAAAAGAGGTTTATATTCCGGTTCAATTGGATACATCAAACCAAACGGCGATTTCGACTTCAATGTAGTCATCCGAACATTGTTGTACAATAAATCTAAAAAATATTTATCTTGTTCTGTTGGAAGTGCGATCACAATATTATCAGATCCTGAAAAAGAATTTGAAGAATGTGAAATTAAAATCAAACGCATATTAGATGGATTAAATGATTAATATCCAAAAACATATCAATTCAAAATGGCAATCTTTAGCCAATTCTAAAATATTTCTAGCATGTAGTGGAGGAGTTGATTCTATGACTTTACTTCACCTCTTTCATCACGCCAATTTTGATCTTGAAGTATTACATGTCAATTATCAATTACGCGGAAAAGATTCCGAATTGGATCAAAATTTGATTCAAGAAACCTGTCTAAAACTACAGATACCTTTTCACTTAAAACGCATTCATTTACAATCAATTCTAGATATTCAAGGCGGAAATCTACAGGAAATCGCTAGAAATGTTCGCTATGAATTCTTTGAAGAAAAAAGAAAATTAAGTCAAAAGAACGTCATTGCTTTGGGACATCACCTGGATGATCAAATCGAAACGTTTTTCATGCATTTAGCCCGAAAATCAGGAATCATGGGAATGGCTTGTATGCCGTCTGAACATCATCAATTTATTCGTCCTCTTCTCCCCTTTTCAAAAGAAGAAATAATTGATTTCGCAATAAAAAACAACATTCAATGGAGAGAAGATATTTCTAATAAAACCAATAAATATAAACGAAATATTCTAAGAAATATCATACTTCCAGAATTATATACCAGCATTCCTAGTTTAAAAGAAAGTGTTATAACTATCGTAAAATCTTTTCAAGAAACACAACTAAGTCTTGAAGAAAGAATTCAACCAATCGTACAAAAGTTTAAAAATGAATTTCAAATTTCGTTTCAATTGTTTGATGCTTTCAAAAATGAAGAACGCATAGAATTTTTAAGACAATTGGGACAAAAATCAGGTTTATTGGAAGATTTAGAACAGATTCGTTTTTCTCAAAAAGGAAAAAAAATTCAATTGAAAATCAATTCGAATTGTCCTTTCTCAGCTATAATTCGGGAAGAAAATTATTTTCAATTTGTTGTAATTCAAGAAAACAACATTAATTTCAAACTTCAAGTAAAAGATATTCAAACACTCCCTTCGATTTATAGTAAAAATGTATTATATCTGGATAAATCTAAAATAAAAGGAGAATTAAAACTACGAAAATGGCAAGTTGCCGATCGGATGAAAATTATTGGCTTAAACGGCTCTAAACGTTTGTCTGATATTATCAAAGATGCCAAAATTCCTTCGTCCGAAAAAAAAAATATTCTTGTTGTAACTGACGAAAAATTTATATTATGGTGTGTTGGAATTCGAGTAAGCCCAATAGCTATTGCTACAAATGAAACAAAACAACTACTCAAAGTTGTTGTAAAAGAAAATATAAAATGATTCCATTTCCAATTGATTTTGAAACCCGAGTAAAAAATGATCCTTTTTTAGGTGACGATTTGTTAACCGCCCTAAATACACAAGTTCCTACTTCTATTCGTTTCAATCCTAGCAAAACGAAAGCTGATCTTTCAATTTTAGAAACTATAGATTGGTGTGAAAATGGAAATTATTTAAAAACTCGCCCTTCATTTACTTTAGATCCCTTATTTCATGCAGGGACTTATTACCCACAAGAAGCTGGCTCAATGGTGCTTGATTCTGTTTTGAAACAATTAAATTTACCCGAACAAGCCGTTATTTTAGATTTATGTGCTGCTCCAGGAGGAAAAAGCACCTTAATTGCTTCCTATTTAGGAAATAAAGGAATGCTTGTCAGTAATGAAGTTATTAATTCAAGAGCCAAAATTTTACGTGAAAATATAACTAAATGGGGTTATACAAATGTTGTAGTAACCAATAATGATCCTGAACATTTCTCTAAAACACCTGATTTTTTTGATGTGATTGTTGTAGATGCACCTTGTTCTGGCGAGGGCATGTTTCGAAAAGATCCGAATGCCCGTACTGAGTGGACAAATGAAAATGTTCAATTATGCGCTGCTAGGCAAAAAAGAATTGTGATGGATGTTTGGGAAGCTTTAAAACCAGGTGGTTTTCTAATTTATTCAACTTGTACTTTTAATACCGCCGAAAACGAAGAAAATGTGACTTGGTTTTTAAATCAATTAGAAGCCGAATTAATTCCATTAAATTTAAAAACCCCTATTCTAAAAGACCGAAATAACACAGGTTTTTATTGTATCCCAGGAAAAACAGAAACTGAAGGATTCTACATAACTGTAATTCAAAAAACAACCGATGATTCAAAAAAACAAAAATTTATCAAAAAAAACGATTTAAAAATTCAAAAAGATACGTTAGATTGCGCAAATTACACCCATTTAGAAAATATCACTTTATTTAATTGGAATGAAAAATTATTAGCATTTCCGAGTAATTTTATCGCTGAATTTTTACATCTTCAAGCAAATTTTCATATTGTAAAAATGGGAACAAATGTTGGAGAAATCAGTCGAAAAGGAATTATCCCCAATGAAGAATTAGCTTTAAATTCTTTTTTAAGAAAATATGATTCAACGATAGATTTAAACCAAGATCAAGCTCTTCAATTTCTTCATGGAGATACTTTCTCAATTACTGGAGCTTTAGGTTTTCAACTCATATCATTTCAAAAAGAACCACTTGGATGGATTAAAAACATTGGAAATCGTTTCAATAATTTATACCCAAAAGAATGGAGGATTCGAATGAAAATCTGAGTCGCATTCAAAAAAATCTATGCCCCCAGTTCCTTAAAAGCCTTTATTGTTTTATATTTAGGATAGCTTTCAAAAAGTTCCATTGCTGTTTCTTTGTCATTTACTAAACATTCAGAAAAAAGATGTAAAGCTTCTTCTTTTCGACCTAATTTATACAGTAAATTTACTTTTAATACTTTAGCTAATTTAACTTCCTCGTTGGACTGAATAAATTCTTCTAAAATATCAAATGCATCAGGAATTGACAATGCTGCTAACATATCAATATAACTTGTCAAACAATCATCATCTGTAGGGTCTAATTCCAAGGATAATAAATAATATTCTTGTGCTTTTTCCAAGTCTTGCAACTTTTCATAAGCTCCTGCTAAAACAGAATATATTCCAGCATTTTCTGGATCTAAATCAGCTGCTTTATGAATAAAAGTTAAAGCTTCTTTTGTATTTCCTTCCAAATCCATTACAATTCCAATTCCCAACCAAGCATCAGGTAACATAGGAGCTAAATCTAAACTTTGTTGGTAAAATTCTTTCGCTAATTTCAATTCTCCTAATTGTTCATGCGCTTCTCCAATATAACATAAAGCAATTGGATCTTCACCATCCAATTCCATACATTTATTGAAACTATCTATTGACAATTGGTATTTATCCATTGACAAGTAAGCGTTTCCTAAATTAAAATAAACAGGACCAAAATCTTCATTAATTAAGGTACAATAATCGTAAGCCCAAACAGCTTTCTCATAATCTTCCGCTTTAGAATAGGTATTTCCTAAATTATACCAAGCTGTAAATGAATACGGATTATCATTTATAAAATCAGAATAACATTGAATTGCTTTTTCGTACTCTCCTAATTGATCATAACAAAACGCAATTTCATAAATCGCTCCTTCGTTATTCGGATTGTACTTCATCGCCTCAGTTAATACTGAAATGGCATTTTTATAATCGTTTTTATTTTCATACTCCATTGCCAAATCCAAATATATCTCATCTTTATCCTCCGGTTCTGAAAGCATTAAAGCTTCTTTGAAATATTTTATAGCGCTATTAGAATCTCTTAACTGGCTAAAAATTGAAGCTTTCGTTAATTTAATTTCACAAGAAGCATTGTCTTTTTTTTCAATTGATGCAATAATACTCAAAGCTTCTTTCAATTGCCCCATTGCAGACATCGCTTGAGCCATTCTTAAATGGAATATTTCATTGAAAGAAAACATCGTAATCGCATATTCGGCACATTGCTTGGCTTTAGAGTATTGATTATTCATCAAGTAGTGATCAATAATTGCTTCCACTTTATCACTATCAATAAAAGCAACTTTTCCACCATTCAAAATA
>JACOTM010000086.1 GCA_016178305.1 Flavobacteriia bacterium
ATTGAACCAAGGTAAAATATTCTTCTTTCAACTTATTGTAATCTATTTTTCCTTCATGTTTTTTCGGTCTACCTCTGCCTTCTTTTTTCTTTCCGTAGTATTTGTATAGCAAATTAGCATCATCTCTTAATCGGGTAACAATATCAAACCCATTTAAGGATAATGTAGATACAAAAGGTGCTTTAGAAAAATAGGCATCAACGACAACATATTTTGAAATAGAAAGTAGCTCTTCCTTTCTACTCGCTAATACGTTTGCATAATAGTTCAATAGTGTCTGATTTTTTGAATCGTGCAAAGTTTGTTCAGCTTCTAGATGAAATGCAGTATGGTTATCAATGTCAATTATTCCAATACCACAGATTTCTAATCCCCATTTAGATTTGCTGGCACAACCAGACTAAAACCAACCAACGCCAGGTGTGGATTTCCCTGATTTACTAATATAACTGGGATCAAATGCAATTGTATAATGACCACTGCCATGTTCTAAAACCAATTCTTTATTGAATTTTAAAAAGTCAAAGGGCTTCTCAAATTGATTCCGAAAACTCTGTTCATCACAAGTCCCAAACCTTTCTAATTGTAAAAAGTTAATACGTCCCTTTATGCTCAGAAACAAATTCATTGTACTGATGAAAAAATCTTTTCTGCATTTATTGAGACCAACCATTTTGTTTAAAACATTTTTAACCTGATATTTGAACTGGGATAATTCTTGATAATTCATATTTTTGAGTATCTCGGAAATACACATAAGATACTGATAATCAATTAATTACCATATTTTTAACCCGTCTATTTTACTCGTAATCAGATATTTATATTAAAATTTAACGAACTATTGATATTAAAACTATACCAGTAATTAATAAAGTCTTCGTGAATGTGTTTAATCTTTTAAGTATTTCGATAATTTTATTCATGTAATTTTTGTTTTAAAACCCATTTTAGAACTTTCAGTTTTATTTTTCTTCTATCGTTATTCCTTTATCTAATTCGATTAGTGATTCAGGAAAATATGTTGTTGTTTTTTGATCTTCATTTACAGGAAAACTAATTTGTATTGAAATTATTTTATTTCCGTCTCTACTTATTAAGCCATATTGTTTCAAAAGTCCCCATTTAGAAGTGTATAAAATAAACTCCATACTATGAAATTTTTTTCCATGAATTAAAGTATCTTTTTCTTCAAGTAACATATTTTTTTGATTTTCTTTAAGCATCATATCTTTAGTTGCTTGAAAATAAGTACTATCACTAAGTTGCGATTTAGGGACATCATTAACAATTTTAATTATATAAGATTTCCCATCTTTTTTATCAATTAAACCAAATAGAGTTTTCTCTTTTGTGTCCAAACTAGGTATAAGTGACCAAAGTGAATCATATTTAACGTTCAAATTGTAAAATTGACTTTTCCATATTTGTTGTTTCGTATTTTGACTAATACAACAATTCATTATTGTTACGCAAAGTAGAATTATTATTATTTTCATTTATATATATTTATTTAGTTGTACAATTTCAGCTATAACGTTTTACTGCTACCAGAAGGGCGGTATTTTTACCTCAAAACTTGATTTGAAAAAATAATGTTTGGTTAACCACAAAATTGTATTTGGAACACGAAACCCCGTCTTTTGGGAGGTGCTGTTATAGGGCGTTTTTATGTTAATTTTCAAATCTTTTCGGATAATGTGATTCCCAATCTTTCTCATTGATAAAATATTTAATTCTAAAGCTAACTCCTTTGTTAAAGATGTTGTCGGAACTATTTAGATTAAAAGAATAGTTGTAAAAAATATCAAAGTGTAAAAATGAGAATCCTATTGAAGGTCTCAAATATTGTGAGTTACTCGTAATGTCATAAATGTAATCTACTCGTATCCCAGCAGGAGGCCAAAACCAGAGTGCATACTCACAGAAAACTTTAACTAATTGATGCGATACATTGTCTTTTGACGTGAAACCATAACCAAGTCCCCAAGAGCGAATAGTAGTATTACCCATAGATTCCCCACTCACGCTTACTCCATAGGTTCTACCAATATTAATGTCAAATTCATTTGTCTTGCTTAAATTATATGAAGTCGAAGTATACCAAGAGTTCCCCCAGATTTTATTCTTCACAATATTTTTGTGAATCATAGCATCTGTTGAATCTATATTTTGACCAAACAAGTTATTAGTCAGTGAACTGAAAATAACCAATATTAATATGTATGTAATCTGTTTCAATTTATGTTAGTTCAAATGCCCTATAACTACTCCATAAACGCATACATCAAAATATTTGCGCCCATTTGAAGTGCTTGTTTACGCTTTTCTGCTGAGTCATTGTGAACAGGTTGATCTTCCCATCCATCGCCTAAGTCTGTTTCGTAAGTATATAAACAAACCAAACGGCCATCAATGATGATACCAAAAGCTTGTGGACGTTTACCATCATGTTCATGAATTTTTGGTAAACCATTAAAATCATATTTTTGATGAAATATAGGATGGTTGAAAGGTAATTCTACCAATTCACTGTTTGGAAATAGTTTTTTTAATTCTATCCTAATAAATTCATTCATTCCATAATTATCATCGATGTGTAAAAAACCACCACCTAATAAATATTTACGCAAATTATCAAGCTCTACTGCTGAAAAAACAACATTGCCGTGCCCCGTCATGTGAATGAAGGGATATAAAAATAAATCAGGACTACCAACTTCTACAAAAGGCACATCTTTAGAAATATTGGTATTTAAATTTTGGTTGCAAAAATTAATCAAATTTGGTAAAGAAGAAGGATTTGCATAATAATCACCACCACCATTGTATTTCAATACCGCTAATTGATATGTTCCTTGCGAAAAAGAAATTAAAGTTGAAATTGAAAATAGGGCTAATAAAAAATATTTCATGTTCAATAAATTCAAAATTTATTATTCTGTAATCAAAAATTATCTATCATTAATTTAGCTTGCATGACAGCGTAAAGTCCAGCTGTTTCAGTACGTAAACGATTTGCTCCTAAAGTTATTGTTTTATAACCACTTATTAAAGCTTTTTCAACTTCAATTGTAGAAAAATCTCCTTCAGGTCCGATTAATATTGGACAATTCGTAAATTCAAAAACTTCAGTAATTTTATTTTTATCATTCATTCCCTCAATTTCATAGCAATGCGCTATTAATCCTTGGGGATATTTTTGAATAAACGTATTAAAATCTGTTAATGGATTTAATTGAGGTAAATACATTTGTTTAGATTGTTTTATAGCCGAAATTAATATTTTCTCTAAACGCTCATCTTTTAACTGTTTTCTTTCTGAATTAGAGCATAAAAGTGGTGTAATTTCAGTTATTCCAATTTCGGTAGCTTTTTCTAAAAACCATTCCAATCGATCCATCATTTTAGTTGGAGCAATAGCGATATGAATTTCACTTTTTTCCTCTTCTTGAAAGCTTTGAGAAATAATTTCGACAGCGCATTTTTTAGGATGGCTATCAATTATTTTTGTGTAAAAAAGAGAGCCTAGTCCATTGATGATTAACACTTCATCTCCAATATTTAAGCGCAATACTTTGCATATATGTTTAGATTCTTCTTCGCTAAGTGTGTGTTTTTTAGCATCTTTTTGAATCGTAGGGTCGTAAAATAAACGCATCAATGTAAAATTCTAAATATCATTTCGCGCATTAATTCTCCATGAGAAAATGATGCGTTACCAATTCCTTTTGCTTTTAAGTCGAATTCATGAAGAATCGCTATATTAGCTGCTATTTTTTTAGGATTGTAAACTTTTGCAGCATTCAAATATTGACTTGCCACAAAAGGATGAATTCCTAATGCTTGTGCAACTGAATCTTTTGAACCATTTTGCAAAAAATGAATGCGCATTAGTTTGGTGAAAAAGTTAAAAACAGTAGGTATAATCATTAATAAATCGCCAGCTTTTGGATTGTGTTCAAAATAATTGACAATCGTAAAAGCTTTAGGCACATCTCTGACAGCAATGGCGTTCGTTAATTCGAAAGGATTGTAATCTTTTGAAATTCCAATATTTTCTTCTATGTGAATATCGTTAATTGTCGTCCCTTTTTCAATTAAAAGGTACAATTTATTCAATTCGTTAGTGATACGACTTAAATCATTTCCTAAAAATTCAGCCAACATGATTGTTCCCTTTGAAGTAATATCATATTGTTTTGATTTTACATACGAACTAATCCATTCTGCTACTTGGTAATCTTTAACCTTTTCAGATTTAAATAAGATTCCATTTTTTGCTGCTGCTTTAGCTATTTTTTTTCGGGTATCGTAAGTTTTATATTTATAATTGATAACAAAAACTGTTTGATCAGCTGGTTGTTCAAAATAGGATTCTAATTTGTCAAAATCTTTTAAATCTTGAGCTTCTTTAATAACCACCAATTTATATTGTGACATCAATGGAAAACCTTTTAATTCAGAAACGATATTCAAAACTTCAGAATCTTTTCCATACATGATGACTTGATTGAAATCTCGTTCATGTTCTTCTAAAACATTCTCAATCAGTGATTTTGTGATTTCATCAATGAAATACCCTTCTTCACCATGAAGAAAGTAAATGCGCTCAAATTTTTTATTTTCGATATCTCGAATGATCGCTTTGTAATCCATAGTGTAAAATTAAAAAATCAATTGAATAATTTTAATTTTTATATGTAAATATTCCATTATAAACAGTGTTTTGTATTTTATTAATAGAATCTAAAAAATTGTATATTTGTAATGATCATGGATGAAGAACATTTAAAAAAATGGCTGGATAAACGGAAAGAAAGGAGGGAGCAATTCAATGCTTCCGATTTATTGCGTGAAATTAGTTTGTTTAAAATGAGTGCGTTAAGCACAGCGATAACTTTATTAGAAAGCACACGTGTTGATGATCAAAAAATAGCGAATGAATTAATTAATTTGGCAATTCCGTACGCAGGTAAATCAATTCGAATTGGAATCACGGGTGTTCCTGGTGTTGGTAAAAGTACTTTTATTGAGTCTTTTGGAAAAGTAATATTAGCACAGGGTAAGCGTTTAGCTGTTTTAGCAATTGATCCTAGTAGTGAATTCAGCGGAGGAAGTATTCTTGGGGATAAAACAAGAATGGAAGAATTGTCAATGATGAATAATGTTTTCATTAGACCTTCTCCTGCGGGCAAAACTTTAGGAGGAGTTGCTCGGAAAACGAGAGAAAGCATTATTTTATGCGAAGCGGCAGGCTATGATGTAATATTAATTGAAACGGTTGGGGTTGGACAATCAGAAACCATGGTCCACTCAATGGTTGACTTCTTTTTATTGTTAATGTTATCCGGTGCCGGAGATGAATTGCAAGGAATTAAAAGAGGAATCATGGAAATGGCAGATTCCTTAGTGATTACAAAAGCAGATGGTGACAATATTCATAAATCTAAATTAGCTCGAAAAGAATACCAAAACGCGATGCATTTATTCCCTCCAAATCCAAATGGTTGGATTGCAAAAGCCTTAACATGTAGTTCTCTATCCAACGACAATATAAAAGATGTTTGGGAAACGATTGTTTCTTATGAAAATCATACAAAATTGAATAATTGGTTTGATAAAAAAAGACATCAACAAGATAAGTTTTGGTTTCATGAAACATTGAAAGAGTTGATATTAAATCAATTTTTTAACAATGAAATCAATCATAATGCAATACATAAAGCAGAACAAGATGTAATCGAGGGAAAGATTTCTTCTTTTCAAGCTGCAGAAAAAATTTATCAAAAATACATTCAAAAATAATGGAACAAATATTTAAAATTGAAGGTGAATATATCGAATTAATTCAACTGTTAAAAGCTCTTGGATTGGCTCAAACAGGAGGACACGCTAAAATGATTGTTTCTGAAGAAATGGTTTTGAGAAATGGAGAAGTAGAAACGCGTAAAAGAGCAAAATTAATTCCAGGAGATGTTATTCAAATTTTAGATAATTTAATTACTTTGGCTTAAAATGAAAATAATTCCACTAATCGTATTTTCGTGTTTATTTATAGGTAACACGTTTGCATTTAAAGTTATAGATATTAATTACACAATTGATTCAAGTAATTTTGGTTCTCAAAATTCATTTTCTATATCTGTTAATTTAATTAATAAACGGGGGAAATCATTTACAGTCATTCCCAATGAAAATATATTAAAATGGAAAAAAATAACAGTGAAGGGAAATCATATTTTGGGTTCTAAAAATGGAGTAATTCATTTTGATCAAACAGCTGTCAATGCAATGAATAATAAAATTGAGTTAGAAGTTTCTTATGATAATATTCAATCTTATACTCAAGTTATTAATTTACCTTATGTGAAAGGAATTGGTATAAATAACAGTTA
>JACOTM010000070.1 GCA_016178305.1 Flavobacteriia bacterium
AATGTATAACTTTGTCCATGTGTTGCGGTATTTTTTTCTTTGCAGAACAAATATCACCTTTTTGGTGAAGCAACCGACACCATAACATGATTGTTTATCAACATGTTATGGTTGTTTTAGTTTTTAACTGCGATTTTTGGGGATTATCATAAATAAAGGGATTTAAAAAATAACATTTAGCTAAAATGATAGTGTTAGAATAAATGATTAATAACTACGATTGGTCTTGATTTGAAATCCTTTTTTAGATTTGGAATAAATGAAATTAACGAATCATTTTTCAAAAAAAATATAATTGTTTTTAGGTCGAAGCTTTTATTAATCAATTCATCTAATTATATTCGCACCCTTAAAGAATTTTTGAAAATGGCAATAATTGGTAAAATTAGAGAAAAATCAATACTTTTAGTCGTAATTATCGGACTAGCATTATTAGCATTTATTCTTGGAAACTATGAAAAAATGTCTGGAGAATCAGAAGATGTTTTTGGTTTAGGGACGATTTATGGTGAAAAAGTTAATGATAAAAAGTTTTCTGAAGAAGCAGATAAATTTATTCAGCAAGATGCTCAACAGGCTCAGCAAGCTCAAAGAGAATATACTGAAAAAGAAAAAGATGCATCAGAAGATAAAGCTTGGAACAATATCGTTCAAACAACGGTATTGCAAAAAGAATATGATGCATTAGGATTAGATGTAAGCGAAGCAGAATTTGACGCGTATTTGTATGGTCGTGATGGTTTTACTGTTCTGCCAGAAATATTAAGAGATTTTTCGGATGCTACTGGTCGTTTAGATGAGAAAAAGTTAGAAACAACTATTTCAAAAATGCAGACATCTGCGAATGCTGAAGATAAAAAGAGATGGGATGATATTAAAACATCTTTTAAAGAAAGACGTAAACAAGAAAAATATTTTTCGATTATTAAGCAAGGCGTTTATGTAACAAAATTAGAAGCGAAAGAAGAGTATAAAGCTCAAAAAGAAATTAAAAATATTTCGTATGTTTTTAATAAATATTTTGACATCAAAGATGCAAGTGTAAAAGTAACGGAAGAGGAATTGCATGCATATTTTGAAGAACATAAAAATGAGAAAAAATTCCAAAATATCTCAGATAGTAGAGAAGTGAAATACTTTGATATTATGGTTAGTCCTTCAAGAAAAGATTCTTCAGAATTCAATAACAGATTAGATTCAATTAAAAAAGGATTTGGTACAGCTGTCAATGATTCATTGTATGTAATGAAAAACAGTGAATTAAAGTTTTACACTAAAAAACACAATGCGACTTTTAAACCAGAAGATGATGCAAAAGCTCAAAAAGGGATGACGTATCCAAAATATATGGATACTGTATTTAAAACAGCTTCAGTAGGCCAAATTGTTGGTCCTTATCAAGACAATGGAAGCACACGTATTGCAAAAGTTATCGACTTTAATACGAAATTATGTAAGGTTAGACATATTTTAATTGCAGCTCAAAAAGGGGAAGACAAAAAAATTGCTGCAGCTCAAAAGAAAGCAGACAGTATCGTAAACTTATTAAATAAAGATAATTTTGCAGAATATGTAATGAGATTCTCAGAAGATCCAGGTTCAAAAGATAAAGGTGGAGTTTATGAAGACTTTTTAGATTATGAAATGGTTCCTGAGTTTTCTGCATTTGCAACAGATAAAGCAATTGGAACAATTGGAACAGTGAAAACTGACTTTGGAATTCACATCATCGAAGTAATGGATCGTAAAACGGTTAAATTTCCGGTATTAGCTTTAATTCAACAAACGTTGGTGCCAAGTGAAAATACAATCGACAAAACAGAAAGCGATGTTTATAATATCTTATATAAACTAGATTCTAAAATTAGCGCAGAATCAGATTTAGGAAAAAAAATAACATTGTTTGATACAATTGTTTCAAAAGCAGGTTATATGTCCCGACCTTTAAGAATAGAAACAAATAAACCAATGATTTATGGTTTCAATACGAAACCTGCAGAGGATAAAATATTAAAATTAGCATACAGTGAAAATGCAGAGGTAGGAACGTTATGTTCTAACCCTATAAAAGATAAAAATAGATATGTAATTGCTATTTTAGCATCAATTCGCGTAAAAGGTATTGCAGAATACAATGATGTAAAAGATTTAGTAAAATCGGAATTAATCAAAGAAACGAAAGCAAAAAGATACATTGCAGCGATGATGAATAAATCTTTAGGATCAATAGCTAAAAAGAATGGTTCACAAATAATGAAAGCAGATGTTACTTTTGCAAATCCTCAAATTACAGGTGCTGGATACGAACCAGAGGTAGTTGGAGCGATTTTTTCACAATTGAAAGATGGTCAAAAAACATTACCTTTAAAAGGAGAAGCTGGGGTTTATGTTATTAAATTGAACAAAACCGTGAAAGCGCCAACAACAGCTAATTACAATGTTGAAAAAGAACAATTGCTAAATACAATCAAAGGAAGTATAATGAACCAAGCATTACAAGCCTTAATGAAAAAAGCAGATGTTATCGATAATCGTCGCTTTGTGAATGCAGGCATTCGAAGAGAAGCATAAAAAATAGTATTATAGGAAAGCCTCAACATACAGTTGAGGCTTTTTTTGTTTACATTTTTATCTAATCGAGGAATTCGATGAAAATTTTAAACGCTGTTTTTAATATCAATTATCAATTGTTCATTAATTTATTTGGAAACAAGAAAAAACAATATAGTTTCCAGTTATCTTTATAAAATGACAAATATTTTTTTATTTTTTATAGCATTAACTTTTGCTTTAGTTGGTTGTTCTTCTAATTCTGTTGAAGATCAACAACTGAATAATAAAAAAATGAATCCTTCAATTTTTAATTTAAATACTTTATTGACCGAAGATGAAAACGATGTATCTTTTCCCATTTGGTTTAACGACTCCATTATTCGTTTAAAAAAAATTCATAAGATTACGCGTAAAACATTTTTATTAAATAGTATTCATATCACTCCTTTAAAGCAATTGAATCAAAAAATTCCACGCGAAATGAGAGAATATTATTTTAATACAAAAGGTAGTATTGTTCAATTAAATGTACATTATTATTACGATGATAGAGAAATTGGTTCTATACTTTTTAGTTATACTGGTGAAAAAGATGCTTTTGGATATTCTCAAGTAAAACGGAAAACAATTGTAACGAAAACGACCAAACGAATAGCTGAAACGCATGAATTATTTGATCCAGAAGTGCGTGAATTGGATTTCAAAATGCACATTAAACGCAAAGGAAAAAAGAAATATTTAGCCTACCAGGACATGGAAACGGGTTCATTTTTATATTATATGTTAAACTCTGAATATTGGGGAGTTTTGTCCATAGATTCTATTTTACAACCAAAAGAACAAGATTTAATTGCTTGGGGAAATCCAAAATTCCCATCTAAAAAATATCAAATAGCAAATAAAGTGAATGAAAGCAACGTTAAAGAATATATCTACAACGAGCATCAGCATACATTACCTGCATATTGGTTGAAAAAAGAATATCCATTTGATTATAAACGCTCCTTTATTTTCAATCAAGCCGGAAACTGTAAAGGCTATATCGATTCAACTTTTGCAGATGGTTTATATATAACCCGAATGATATCAACAATTTATTTTAACGCTAAAAAATTGCCCACAAAAATTATTCATAAAAAAGAAAACCCATCAACGGATAAAAAATATTTTTCAATCGAAGCTTATTTTTATGAATGAAATTTTTATAAAAACTTAATTAATAACTGATAAATAAAAACATGAAACAACTAAATTTAATCGTATTCCTATTTTCGTTAATAGCTTTCACGAAAATAAATGCCCAAAAAATAGATACCGTTTCGTTGAATCAAAAAGTTTATTACGAATATCCATTTAAACAAAATTTACGTCCTTTTGATAGTTATTTCTTTATTTTTTCAATTAAACAATTGAAATTATTAGTTCTTGAATATTCAAAGAAAAAAGCGAATTCAACAGAAGAGCCAGCGCTCAATACGAAACAATCACGATTAGCAAAACATATTTATCGAAAACAAATACGAAAATATAAGCGCATATTTAAGAAAGAAGGTAAATTTTTTGACTCTCAACTGAAAGAAGCAATCATTAAAAATCCATACCCATTTTTGGAATCGTCTTATTCTTTTGAGAAAGATATTACGCCTTGTCTTGATAAAATTCCAGATGGGGAATATGTGCAGTTTTTTGAAGAATTTCCAATAATAATGCCGAATGGAACGTGTAAATTTGAAAATAATCGAGTTGCGGGAATCTTTCATATTAAAAACAATATGTTAGATGGAGAAGCTGTTTGGTTTAATTTCAAAGGAGACACTTTAAAACATGGAAAATATAACAATGGACTAAAAGAAGGTTTATGGAAAAATGAATTTCGAAAAGTAAAGCAAAATTTAAAAGAAGAAGGGAAAACTAGTTATGTTAAAAATGGTTATCCTTTAATTGATACAACTATTGAAATAATTACTTATAAAAATGGAATGCGTAATGGGTTTTATAGTTTTAATAATGGTTGCAGATTTCCAACTTTAGAAGGGAATTATACAAATAATGAGGAAACGGAAACATGGATAGAAAGGAAACCAGAACATTATATTGATGAAAATTATATTCGCCAAACTAAAAAAGAAAATAAAGTCATCACGGCTGAATATACACTTGATAAAAGTAAAACGGTTATTAAACAACCACTTGTAAGGTATATGCTGATTTCAGGACAATATTTATATCTTGAAGGGTATAATTTTGAGTCTAATTTTGAGCCCATAAATGTTACGAAAAATTTATATGAAATTCAACTAACTAAAATTGCAACTGAAACGAATTACGAAGATTCAGAAGGTGAATTTTCAGAAGATGTTTACATGGATGAAAATATAGATGAGGAATATCCTGAAGATGAATATTCAGAAGAAGAATATGAAATTGAAGAAGAAAATTTATTAGAGGAAGATTTCAATTATCAAAAATTTATTTTTGATCCAATATCAAAAAAATATCTCAAAAGAGGAAAAGTGATTGATAGCTTGGGTCTTGTTTTCAATTACAAAGGAATATATGAAAAACATTATCCAAATGGACAATTAATGTTTCGATATGAATTTAAAGAAGGAAAATTATTAAAAGAAGATACTCTTTTTTGGGACAATGGAAAACCGTATGATGTCATAAATTTCCTTCCAGATTCTAATCAATATCTTCAAACAATTTTTGATTACGATGGCAAAATCTATCATGAAATTCTTTTTGATTCTTTAGGAGATTTTTTACGAATGAAATTTCAGCCTCAGTTGTATAAAACTTTCGAAAAAGAGGGGTTAAGCGTACGTGAATATCCTAACCGAGAATTTTTTGAATATGATAAAATGGATTCTATTTCTTATTTTACGGAAAAAGATTCTGTTATTTTATGGAAATCTTGGAGCACTGTTGATACTTCCAAATTATACGCAAGAATTTATTATCCCCAAACACGGACTTTAAAAAATTATGGTTATGCTGTCAATGGCCGAGTAAATTTAGAACAAGAAGCTGTTTTTAGTGAACAATTTAATAATTGGACAGGATATTTGAATTTGTCCTTCAATGAATTTACGAATAAAACGACTCAAACAGCTAGTTATTATAACAATTACAACATGGTTATAGATACAATTCCTATTCGAAATGTGAATGATTATGATAATAATTTTGATATTGTGTCAGATGAAATTTTATACCATCATAGTATTCCTTATTCAGGAAAAGTAAATGTTAAATTTAATTCAAAAACACCTGTTTTCAACTCAAAAAAAGGAATCAATTTTCAAATACCAAGGGAGTTATTTTTCCGCGAGAATTTAGAAAAAGATTATAACAATTATAAAAAATACGGGAAGTCTAAATACAGTTATTTGTATGCTTTAATGGATATTAGTGAAATAGAATCTGCAAATTTTAGTAGCATTCAATATTTGTTTTTTGGATTTTTAGGTGAATTTATTTCTCAACCGAATCTTGATGACGAATATTATGATGATTCAGAAGAACTCGATGATGAACGAAAAGAGCCCAAAGAAAAAAATCTGCCTGTTTTTTCAAAAAATCTGATCGGAAAATTCAAAAATGGGAAACCTGAGGGATTGTGGATTATCAAAGATCAATTTGGAAATACAATGTATGAAATTCCGTTTTTAAATGGTGAGATAGATGGTGTTTTAAAAATGTATTCCGATATTCTTCCCTTAAAAGATGATTATTATGTAGAAGAAAGTTGGGAAGAAACACCCAAACATAAAAAACATTATTTAGAATCAATAACAACGTATAAAAAAGGGTTACGCCAAGGAGAAGCATTGAGATACAATTGGAAAGGGGAGCTGATTCAAAAAGAAAATTATAAAGATGATTTGCTAAATGGTCCGGCAATCGAACGTAATAATCTAGCATATACGTCTAGTAATTACGAAGAAAATGCGTTAGATGGATATGTTGAAACGTATTTAACCATGAAAGATAGAGATACCACATTGCTTTATAGTTTAAATTTCCAAAATGGAATGCTGCAAGGCGAATCTAAGTCTTTTCATTTGAATGGTAAAATATCAAAAAGAGGCTTTTTCTTGAATGGGCAGCCAATTGATGATTATGAAGCGTTTGATTCTTTAGGAATGAAATACCATTATGTAAAATTTCAGTATTCTTTTCCAATTGAAGAAAAAATTTGGGAAGAAAGTGAACTGAGTGTCCGTTATTTATTTGATTGGAAAGATTCGATTTATTTCAGACCATCAGACATTACATCTTCTCAATCTTTAGACAAAGTTATGGCTGAACATGGAATTGGAATGGAGTATTTCAATAGACCATATTATGGCAGACCAAGTTTAGTTAGTAAAAGTAAGGTTAAATATCAATTAACAAAATACTACCCCAATGATACCATTGCGCGGGATGGATTTATGAAATTTGGTAAAAAAATAGGTCCTTGGGTTTTTTACAATTATTACGGACAATTGCTTTATAAAGTGAATTATTTCGATACCTTAATAAAACTCAATGATTCAATTTCATTTATTTCATCTGGAATTTATTCAGAGTACGATACATTAGGAAATATTATTTCTAAAAGTTACATCGTTGAAAAATATGAAAAATACGATTGTTCCCATAGCGATCATTATGAAATCAGACAATTTTATACTTTTTGGGAAAAAGAAAATAGCAAACAAATTAATGGCTATGTAAAACATCATTACGATAATGGAACGTTGCAAAGTGAAGGACAAATGAAAGATGGCCTACCTGTTGGGATTTGGAAATTTTATGACCCTTATGGCAAGTTGAATCAAGTAGGTTTGTATATCAATGGAAAACGAGATGGAAGATGGCTCGGAGGAGATTTATCTAAAACCAAATATTTGGGTGATATTTGCTTAAATCCGAATTTACCTGATTTAGAAGAAACAATAAAAATGCGTGAAAAACAATTGGATATTACCATTACGAATTATCATTTAGGAAAAGCAATGAACAAAGAATTTTACGATGTAGATTGGTCAGAAATCGAAAAAGAAGACGTAATTGAGGAAGGAGAATAATAAGTAACTATCTAAATTTAAAGAGTGATTTTGAATTATTATCTCCTTAGTTTTTAATTTGTTACAATTTTTACTTATATTTATCTTGAGCGAAGAGTTTTTTATGCTAAAAATTAACTCTATTTACAACAAATGAAATTTAGAATTGAAGAAAAGATTCATGAGCTTATTGATGGCTATTTTACCTTAATTATTAAATATTCTGTAGTTTTTTGTCTCGCTTGGATGCTTGGTATCTTGATTGTTTATACCTATCCTTGTATGGTTTGGAATGGCGACAAATATCCCCCGGCTTTGATTTTTGTCAATAATTATGATGTCGTAAATTGGATTCTTGCAATTGCTGCAATCTTGTACTATTCCAAACGAAAATTCAAACATTATCAATTAGGTTTAATTATTGAAATGAATTTTGAAAACAATAATTTTATTCAGCTTGAAATAATCAATACTCTAAATGGTAAATTACATGGTATAACACTTACGAAAGAAGATTTTAAGTTAATTAAAGAAGATAAAAACAGTAGTTTTTTTGGCAAACAAAGTGTTTATCATTTTTATAGAAAAGGGAAACTATTAACGAATTTAAACATAGAAATGACTGCTTGGAAGAGACATTCGGATGTAAAGAATATGCTTGCTAAATTAGATAGTTTTCTATAACTTTACTGGAATTAAAATATTTTGAATAGTATTGCTAATCGTTTTTTATACTTTAAGAAAGTTGTCATATAATCTATCATCTGTGAATTATAAAAATTATTTAATCTTTTTTATACTATTTTTTCAGTTATCTCCTTCATTCGCCCAAAAAGTGGATACGGTAACTTACAACCAAGAAAAGTATTTTGTTTATCCTTATAAAAAAGAATTTTCACCCCATGACGATTTATTATATGCTTTAAAAAAAAGAAAGTTTGTAAAATCATTTTATAAATTAACAGTTGGAGATCATAACTTCTCAAAAACAAAAATAGTAAATATAAAGCACCATTTAAGGTGCGATAAGAGACTTTATTCTCAATTTTTTAGCACAAGATATAGTGGGTTTAGATATAAAAAAGCAATTCGAAAAAATTACGATCCTTTTTTAAATGTTACATATAATTTGTTTTTTGATTTAACACCTAATTTAGACACCTTACCAGACGGTATTTATATTCAATATTTTAATGATTTCATTTGTGGAGATTCAAAAGGAAAAATTCATATAGTAAAAAATAAGGTAGCTGGTATTTTTCAAATACAAAATAATTTATTGAATGGAAAAGCAATGTGGTTCAATATTCATGGAGACACACTGAAAAAAGGTAATTTTAAAAATGGATTAAAAGAAGGGAAATGGTATTTAGAAACACATAAAATTTCATATAATTTTAGTCAACGTGAACGGTATGAAATTATTAAAAATAACGTTTATAAAATTGATACAACGATTGAGAAAATAACATATTTCAATGGATCTAAAAATGGAAGTTATAGCTGTACGAAAATAGTAAATATCAATTCTGAAAATGTTTTTTATCAAGAAGGGTTTTATCGAAATGAGAAGAGTGTAGGAACTTGGATTGAAAAGGAAAGTAAAAGATCTTATAGTAAAACATCAAATCAGATTCATGTCTTGTTTGATAAATACAATTTGACTTTAACAAAAAAATATGTCATCAATGAATCTGATTCAATTTCAAAAAATTATTTGATTCGACCAAATTTAATTATTCCTAGTTTTTCTTATGATACAAATTATAATTTTTTTCCACATATCAGGTTTCCAAATTCTTTAAGACAATACTATGAGATAAATTATTCCACAAAAGAATGGAATGAAATTGGACGAGATTATGGATGTGGTTATGCAGATGTAACTATTCAAAAATGGATGCAAAATGAAATTATTGATAAAAATGAAAATTCATTCAAGCATTTCAGTTCCATCGTAGATAAGTATGGAATCAAAATAAAATTTAAAGATGATTTAGAAAATTATTATCCCAATGGACAATTAATGTATAAAATACATTTTAACTCAGATAATACAATTCAAGAAGATACTATTTTCTGGGATAATGGAAAACCATTCGACATACTAACAAATAATAAAGATTATAATAATTATCGTCGTGAAATATATGATTATGATGGTAAAATTTATTATGATGTTATTTATAATTATAAAGGAGAAGTACTTCAAATAAAGCATTCTCCTTTTCAAGAACGTACGTTATTAATTGACAATGTAATTGGAAAATATGAGTATGATTATATTCATTATAATTGTTTGGTAGATTTTGATTTATTTCAAAAAGATTCAGTATTAATTTCAAAAAACTGGTTTTTACATGATTCTACTGCCTCATTTGTCAAATATTTTTTGAAAAATGAGCAAAAATTATTTCAAATCAATTATTCCATTACAGGTAAAATTATTGATAAAAAAGAACTGTTTTTTGATATAGCTAACTCTCATATTATTTTGACAGAGTTAATTTTTTTCGATGATTTTTGTTTCGAGCAAAAAAGAATTTTAGAAAAAGACTCTATGAATATTTTAACAATTCTAAATGATGAAAATTTTTCTGATGAATTTATTTTCAAAAACCCAATAAGTAGAAAACTTTATAAAAACAATGAGTTATTTACAGGTGAAATAGAAATGCATTTTGGTAAAAGATATAAAAAAATAGAGAAAGAGAATAAAATTATTTATCGTTTTCCGCTACACATCAATGAAATAAAACATTTTAAAAAATATTCTCAAAATTCTCAGTATCGTAAAAAATTATTGATAGACTATAACCAGTCTTTTTTGTTAGAAAATATAGAAATGCATGAGGCGATTAATAGACTTTTTTCACCTAATTTTTATTTAATTGAAATAGGTAATTATTATGATCGAAAAGGAAATCAAAAATTTAAATTTTTAAATGGAGAAGCAACTGGAAAATGGCAAATTAAAACGATTCGTAAAGAGAAATATATTATTGATTATCGAAACAATCAAATAAATGGACAAGTGATTTATAAGTTAAATAAGAACCTATTTTTTTATAAAACAATTGCAGTTGAAAATTATAAAAACGATACATTGAATGGTGAAAATTGGAAAGTATTTTTAAAAGAGAAAATAAAATCATTTTATATAAACGGTCAAAAAGAAGGAGATGAAATCGAGGTATTTAAAAATTATGTGTTTAAAAAAACTTATAAAAATGATTTATTAAATGGTCCAATGACTGTTTATGAAAAAAATGAGAAAACAAAAGATTCTATTTTAAGATATAATGCATTTTTTGAAAATGGAGTTTTGAGTGGTGATGCGATATTTTTAATGCCAGACCAAACCATAAAATTTGAACTCAAAAATCATGTTTTTAAACAGTACGATACAAATCACCTATTACTAAATGAAGTAATTCTTGATGATAATAGGGTTAAAGAAGAAAATCATTTTTTGAATGGTTTTCTTGATGTTAAATATCAGTTTGATTTGAAAGATTTTATTTTCTTTAGGCCTTCTGTTTTTTATGATATTGATTTCTTTTCAATTATTGAGGGTTCATGGAAATCATTAGAAGAAAATTATTTATACGGAACAGATTATGAGTTTGATAATAATTTAGTAAATAAAAATTTTCATAATTATAAGATGATTAAATATTATCCAAATAATAATATTGCAAGAGAAGGAGATATTGTTTCGAAAAATAAAGTAGGATTGTGGAAGTATTACGCCTATGAAGGGAAGAAATTATATGAAATTCTTTTTCAGGATAGTTTAGTTATTATAAATGATTCAATTAAGTTTAATTCATCAGGGATTTTATATCTTTTTGATACAAAAGATGAAATTCTGAGTAAAAGTTTTATAATTGAAAATTCTGAAAAATTTGATTGTGCAAATAATGATTATTATGCAATTCGACAATATCACACATTTTGGGAACAAACTGGAAGTAATCGAATCAATGGATATGTGAAAAATTATTATGATAATGGAGTAATTCAAAGTGAAGGAATTATGAAAGATGGACTTCCTAGTGGCGTTTGGAAATATTATGACCCTTATGGAAAATTAAATCAAGTAGGAACGTATATTTTTGGGAAAAAAGAAGGAAGATGGATTACAGGAGATTTAGGGAAAATAAAATACTTAGGTGATATTTGTCTTAATCCTAATTTACCAGACTTAGAAAAAATAATTGCTGAAAAAATGAATAACTTAGATATACAAGTTGCTGTATATTTTCATGGAATAGTGTTAAATGCCGCTAATTACGAATTAAATAATATAAAAAATTAATTAAAACATGTTAATATCAATATTGAAATTTAAAGTATTACTGATTTTAATTGTCTTGAATATTTCTCCTTCATTCGCCCAAAAAGTGGATACGGTAACTTACAACCAAGAAAAGTATTTTGTTTATCCTTATACCAAGTCAATTGAGGTAAATAAACTGATTTATCGTGGAATGAAGAAAAATCAGTTTGTGAAAGCTTTTATTCAATGTGAACATTTGAAAAGTAAATTTGATTTAAAAGATGAAATTCTGGTTAAGGAGTATAAACGAAAAGCAAAAAAACTTCGAAACAGGTATATCAAAAAAAATTATTATGAATATGGCTGTGGACGTGGTCGCAAAAAAGAAAGTAAAATAAAGAAATTTTTTAAAATTTATCATAAAGGATTTCGTTTTAAAAATGCTGTTCGAAAAAATCATTTTGCTTTTTATGATCCCAATTTTTCATTTGACACAGAAATAACGCCATGTTTAGATCAAATTCCTGATGGGAAATATATTCAGTACTTTGAACCTTTTTTGATCGGAGATAAACATGGAAATGTACAACTCGTAAATAAACGTGTTGCAACTATTTTTTATATTAAAAATAATTTTTTAGAAGGTAATTTGATTTGTTTAAATATTGATGGAGATACGCTGATGAAGGGTGTTTATAAAACGGGAATTAAAGAAGGTGAATGGAAATTAACACAATTGCTCAACAAAATTTATGATTCAAAAATCGAAAATAAATACCTGATAAAACATAACACGTTAAAGCTTGATACGAGTTTTGTTACACAGAATTATTTGCACGATATTTTACAGGGAGCGTATGAAGAAAAAAGTACACGTTTAGTTGATATTCGAGGTTTTTATACAAATGGTCAAAAAAGTGGTACTTGGATTGAAAAAGCAGCAGTATCTTTTTACGATACGGTTAATCATATATATTTAAAAGATTATACCCGCCAAATTACAAGACTAGTTTGTACATTTGATTCTCTCAATCATCCTGTAAAATTTTACCCTATTCGTTACCATTCAATGTCATCTACTATGTTTAATCAATATAGCAATGATGATACTTATGATTTATTTAATTATTACAATATTTTATCTAGTAACTTACAATTTTCTTATAGACTAAAAAATAATAGCGAATATGAATATAAAATTAAAAATGCTTATTATGATATTGCAACTAAACAGCAAATAAGTTACATAAATTTTAGGGACAGTTTTAAATTAATCCCTAAATATACAGGAGTTTATAAAAAATATTACCCCAATGGACAATTGTTTCATCAATGTAACTTTATAGATGGATTAAATACGCTAGAAGATACTGTTTTTTGGGATAATGGAAAACCGTTTGATGTTGTAAGCTATTTGCCAGAAAATCAAATATATGAAAGGAAAATATTTTACAAGGACGGTAGTGTAAGTGAGATATATCACTACACATCGAAAGGAGAATTTGTAAAAAAAGTATATGATGGATATTATAATGAAATAGTAATCATTGATAAATTGAAAGCAGTAAGTCGAAAAAATACGGCCTTTTACGAATATAAATGGGAGGGAGGAATTAACCAAAATCTGGACACTGTAATTTTAGAAAAAAAGTGGTCTAAAAAAGAAAAGAAAATGCTTTTTTTTAAATACTATTTACCGCGAGAACGTACATTAATATGTCAATATTTTCAGGAAGATGGGTTTGAATATCAAAAAATTAAATATTCATTTAACGATACTTATACGATTTATAAAAAAAGTCAAATGCTTGTTTTAGATGATTTTAAATTATTAACCGATTCTGAAGGTAAATTTTTTAATTATAATGCTATTAATTTATCAAAGGATAATATTTCATTGGAAGATAGACTTGCTAAGAAAGTAGCCTCTCGAGGTGTAGAGAATATTTTATATGTCAATACGCTTTTTTCAGAGGAAGTTTTAGAAAAAACAAGATTAAAAAATGACAGCTTATACAATGGTCCTATTGAAATTACATTTAGAGGAAAAAAATTTAAGAAAATTAATGCTTACAAGTATATTTTACCCTTTGGAAGCATGGATAATTACACCAATCAAACACAGCATTTCAACGAGGTAGATTGTTCTAAAAGTTTTTCCTTTTTCTGCTCTTTTTTGATAGATTATACCAGAGTTAGTAAACCAAATGACAATTTCCCTTATTTTAACAAAGTCAGAGGGGCATTTAAAAATGGTAATCCAGAAGGTATTTGGGAAATATTTGATAATAAAGGAAATTTAATTGCAAAATTGAATTTTAAAGATGGAAAATTAGACGGACCAATTTATAAATACGAATTTGATAAAAAATCTTTTCCTTATTTGAAGCGGAACACTCTTCCTAAAACACATTCTTTCAAGTATTACTATTACATGTTGTATGAGAAAAATTATACAAATGGTAAACTTGAAGGAGGTACAACAAATTACAATATAAATGGGTTTCCAGTATTCAACGTAAGTTACCATAATGGATTGAAACAAGGAGAGTATTTTGAGAAATTTGGGACTACACGACTCCTAGCACATTATCAAAATGATACCTTGCAAGGAAAACGAAATTTATTTTATTTGAATTCAAATAAAGATTCGATTTATTTATTAAAATCAAATTTTTTAAAAGGAAAATTGGATGGAGAAGCATTGTTGTATCACGCTAATGGAAAAATAGCAAAACAAAGTTACTTTAAAGATGGAATCATAGAAGGTAAATATCAAGCTTTTGATACACTTGGAAATTTATACCATGAAATATTAACCTTGAATAAAAAATTAATTTCTGAAAAAAGATGGAAAAATGGAACTTTAATTGAAATTAATAATTTTAAAGAAAATGAAAGTCAGGTCTATTTGGTGAAAAAATTTATTACAGAACATGTTGAATATTTATTGGAAGATTATTTTGATGAAACAGACACATCAGTATCTGTAGAAAAAAATTTGCTTGATTATGTGAAGATAAACTATTATTCAAATGGGAAAATTTCAAGTCAAGGAAGTTATCATTTAGGAGAAAAATTTGGTTTGTGGAATTATTTTAATTTGGATGGAAAATTAGTTTACTCCATTGACCACTATTTAAAATCAGAGAAAAAAGAATTAGAAATAAAAGAGTCTATTTTTACTCAAATTGAAGGAATTTTAACGGAATATGATGCAAACGGCGAAAAATTATGTGTAAAAGCAATCATAAATTCTTATGCACATTATGATTGTCCGGACAATTTTTATTACAATGTTTATCCGTATTATTTTACGAGCGATTCAATTAATAAACCTTACCTAAATAGTATATTTTCAAGTTATTATGTAAATGGAGTGAAGCAAAGTGAAGGAGAAATAGTTGATGGTTTACCAAATGGTTATTGGTTTTTTTATGATCCTTATGGTAAATTGTATGAATATGGTAAATATATTTCTGGCCTTAAACAAGGAAGATGGCTTCAAGGTGATATCGGTAAAATAAAATATTTGGGAAATATTTGTTTTAAAGATGAAATGGATTACAAAGATTTTGAAGCTGAAGTTGGTATGAAGTTAGAATTTAAATCTATTTTTTACACAAATGGAACGGCTATAAAAAGTAAATTTTATAAATTGGATTGGGAAAAACAGATTCTTATAGAGGAGGATTTAATGTCTCGGGGTGGAGGAACACCTAGTTTTTAATTATTTACAAAATTTCTCAAACGTAGTATTTTTTGATAAAGCTAAATAAAACCACAAGATAGGAGGTTTTTAATCTAGTTTTAAACTAATTTTATATTTTCAGGCAACATATTTCTTTCTCATGCATATTAGTAATTGAGAAGCTTCTATAATTATTAATTTTTAAAAAATGAATTATGAAAAAGAAATATTTGGTGTTAACTAGTTTAGCAACTTTTTTGATGACTATCAATAGTTATGCTCAAGATGGTAATACAGCTTCAGGTGGTTTTGCTGATGCGAATGGAAATGGCGTTCCTGATTTATTTGAAACAGATACGGATGGAGATGGAATACCAGATGTTTTGGATAATGATGCGAATGGTGACGGTACAGTAGATTATATCTTTACTGATGCCAACAATAATGGAATACCAGATGAATATGAAGGTGATTCTGATGGTGACGGGAATCCTGATTTTGTTTTTGATTACGTTGATAATAATAATGATGGAGTTCCTGACGATTGGGGCGATGGTACTTTTGGAACAGATGCTAATAATAATGGTATTCCAGATGAATGGGAAGGTGCTACTGATTCAACGTTGGTAGATGGAACTACTGATTGGAGTATTGATTCTAATGGTGATGGAATTCCTGATATTTATGAAAATGGATATACAACTGATACGCTTCCTGGAGATGTGATTTTTGAAGGTTTTACAGATGCAAATGGAAATGGATATCCTGACGAATGGGAAGCTGATGCAGATGGTGACGGAATTCCTGATTATGAAGAGTCTATTGGAGATACTAATAATAATGGGATTCCAGATTTCTTAGAAATTGATACAGATGGTGATGGAATTCCTGATATTTTTGAAAATAATGAAGAGAATAGCGGTATGATTTGTTATCCAAACAACATAGAAAATTTTGTTAATGTTCAGTGCAGCGTTGTAACAGATGGAATTGGAAGTATTGAAATTTATGATATGAAAACAGGACTTTTAATAAATACGTCATCGGTTGAATTAGTAAAAGGTGTAAATACAAAACAAATAGACACGACTAATTTTGAAAAAGGTTATTACATTGTTTGTTTAAATGATGGAACAAAGATAATTAAGAAAACGAAAATTGTCAAATAAATGAATTTAGAAGTCCGAAAGGTGTATTAAACTTTCGGACTTCTTTATAAAATGGAGACTATCCCATAAAGTGGATAAATATTTAAAATTCAAAAACATTTCTTCTTAATCAACTCTTTTTGATAGACTCAAGTCATCTCGCTAAACCTACGGGAAACGCCTTATTCTTTCAAGTTTAATCAAAATCTGAGCGTAAAATTTAATCGAACACCTCTCTTTGATAACGGTATGTTCTTGAATTTTGCTTTGACACACAGTTAGTGATGCCAAATAATCTTTTGACCTAAACAAGCAACTATTGGTTTTTGCAATTGTATCTTCTTTGTAAATAATTTAATGTTAACAGTTTTTTTATAACAAAATTTTAAAAAATATGATAAGAAAATCTTTAAAATTTTTCCAGACAGCTGAACGTGTCTCTTCAAGTGATCCATCAGATTCATTTGTATTCCAACGTTCTTTATTAGCTTATGTTTATGCTTCTCAACAAATTCAGGGTCATGTTTTAGAAATAGGAACGGGGAGTGGCTATGGGATTCATAATATTACTGAAAAAGCGACTCATTTTGTAACAATTGATAAAAATTCAATTGATAAATCATTATTTTCAGGGAAAAAGAATTGTAGTTTTATTCAAATGAAAGTGCCACCATTCAAAGGTATAAATTCAAATTCTTTTGATTATATTATTTGTTTTCAAGTTTTAGAGCATATTAAAAAAGATCAATTTTTTATTCAAGAAATAAAAAGAGTATTAAAACCAAATGGAATAATTATTCTAACAACTCCAAATAAAAAGATGAGTTTAAGTAGAAATCCATGGCACATCCGAGAATATACATGTAACGAATTAACAGAATTAATCAATCGTGAGCTTCAAGTGGTTCAGTCTTTAGGAGTATTTGGCAATGATAGAATTACATCTTATTATGAGAAAAATAAAAAAGCGGTCAATAAATATAGAAAGTATGATGTATTCAATTTAGAACATCGTTTGCCTAGATGGTTACTTCAAAAGCCTTATGACATTTTAAATCGTATTAATAGGAAACAGCTTTTAAAGAAAAATAGATCTATTCTAGAGCAAATATCTTTAGATGATTATTATATAGATAATGCAAATGATAATTGTTATGACTTGTTGTATTTCGCAAAAAAATCAAGTTAAAGAAAGACTTTTTAATCGAACACAGGTTTTTAATTCAATATTTTCAAAATTTCATTTATATCCATCACATTGAATCGATATAAATGAAATTTTTTGTTTTTACAGGCAACATTTTTCAAACTCAATCATAATACCTATAAACCAATTCAAATTTAAAATTGTTTATGAGATTTTTTCAGTTAAAAGTCAAAGATTAATTAAAAAAATGATTCAATAAAGCCATTGGGTTTTTATAAATTATTGAAGTATATTATTTTCATTTCTAAGTATTTATAAATTGTTTGGAAGACAAAAGACATATCATGATAAAAAATCAGAAATTTCAAAAGAGAATTTTGAAAATATTTTCAATACCTATAAATCATTTGTTTTAGCTATAGCAATGAGATATTTGAGATGCAAAGATGATGCAAATGATGTTGTTCAAGAAACTTTTTTGAATGTTTATCTGAATTATTCTAAATATGACACAGAAAAACCAATTATTCCATGGATTAAAAAAATCGCAATAAATACTTCTTTGCTTTACATTCGGAAAAATTATAGACTCCAATTATTTGAAAATGAGTTTGATGTCATACCAGAAGTACATCCATTTTCAAATGATTTTGATGAAATAATTTTTCCTGTAGAACAAATGATTTCAATACTTCAAAATTTGCCGGATGGATATAGAGTTGTTTTTAGTTTATATGCAATTGAAGGTTTAAATCACAAAGAAATTGCAGAATACTTAGAAATTAGTGAATCAACCTCCCGAACTCAATTATTCAAAGCTAGAAAAATGCTAAAAAAAATAGTAGAAACAAAAATGATTTTATTCCATGAAAGAGCATAATAATATCGACAATTTATTTCATAACAGTTTGAAAGATTATCTTCCTGATGCTTCGCATTTAGATTTTTCTCAAATGAATGAATTATTAAATTCCAAACTTTCTAAACAAATGACAATTGATAAAACAGAAGTTTTTCATTCTCATACAAATTTTGGAAATAAAATGTTTTTTTGGAAATTAGTAGGTTTAGTTTCGGTAATAACTACGATTACTATAATTTTTTCAGAAAAACCAGCGTCAGATAAATGCTATGGGAAAAATATAGAACAGAATGATTATAAGAAAGAAAATATTAAACCATCAAAAATGAACTTAGAGTCATTGCCAATTGAAAAACAAATTAATATAGCAAAAAGTGTAGCCAAAACTTTAATTCATAATGAAATTAAATCAAAGGTAAGTCAATCTAAAAATTTACCCCCAAGATTTAATAATAATATTTTAACATTTGCAAACACACAGGAGAAAAACACAGAAAGAAAAATAGAATTAAGCGATTCAACACTATGTTTTGAAGCAATTGCTAGTACTAATTTTACTTTAAAATATTTGAAAATCAATCAAATGGTGTTAGAATCGTTAACGAAATTTCGAGTGGATTCGTCATTAATGTTAGGAATTAATTCAGATTTTAAAATTTTAAGTAGTTCTAAATCAATAGCTAATATTCCAACACATCAAATTAAATTTAATTTTGGAATATCCAAAGTTCCAGTTACCCAAAAAGAAATTTTAAATTATCCAAATTATACGAACAACCCATTTAATTTTTTTACAAACATGAAAATGGATTCCATTCAAATTAAACAAGAAAATCAATATTCTTTGGAATACCAGCATATTTATAAAACGAATTTAATTATCGGTTTTGGATTAAGCTATTGCAATGGAGGATGGAGCAGTTCTAGTAAAGGAATTATTTATACTCTAGCTGATTATAATGGTGATGGCATAGCAGATGTTGATGCCAATGGAAATTATATTGAATTGCAAAACACGATTCAATACGGAACTACGAAAAGTACTTTTAGATCTATTGGTTCAAACTTACATTTAGGATATTGCTTTAATAAGAATAAACAATGGATGTTAAACGCATTTTGTGGCATAAATAATGCGCAAGTAATAGCAAAAAACACATTTAAATATCAAGATACTTCACAAAAAGACATGGTAAGTAAGTATTCAAAATTTATTATTTCTCCTTTCATTGGATTTGATGTGGTCTATCGTAAAAGTAATTTTGGATTTAGCATTGGAGGATTGCTTTCTCAAAGAAATACAATTGCAACATTAATAAAGGCAACTGAATTTTATAACAATGCTTCATTTGGAGGAACTGTAGGAATATTTTACTACTTACCAGAAAATTTTCTAGACTTAAAGAAAGATTCAAAAGATTAATTGAATTTTAGCAAGAAGTGTGAAAGCTGTTATTTCTGATTCATTCGTAGCTAAAAAAATGTAAATTTGTATGAATTCAAAATACAAACGTATGTTCATACAAAAATATAAAGCAATTGATAGTACACAACATCTTGTTATCGTTGGTACAAAAAAATCTTTAGCAAATGAAATGAAAACTTTACCAACAGTTTTGGTTGAGTTCTTAAAGCACTTTTTAAAAAGTGAAAAAAAAACAGATTATATCAAAACTTCGGATTCAATTTGTTATTTCATTAAAGGAGAACAAGATAGTGAAAAATTAAGAGTTGCTGGAGCTTCTGTTCAAAATTTAATTGGAAAAGAAGCTGTAAGTATTCAACTTATCGGAGAAGAATCTGAAGTATTGAATGTAGCAGAAGGTATTGCCTATGCTAATTATCAATTTATTAAATATTTTAAAGATTCAACAAAAAAGACGAATCAATTGAAAGCAATCTATGTGAGCGATAAAGTTGACAAGAAAAAAATTGAAGAACTAAATAACGTTATAAAAGCTGTTTATTGGGCAAGAGACATGGTTAATGAACCTGTTTCTTATTTGAATGCAACGAAATTAAGCGAGGAAATAGAACTTTTAGGAAAAGAAGCGAATTTTACAGTTCAAGTTTTAGAAAAAACAAAAATTGAAACCTTGAAAATGGGTGGTTTATTGGCTGTAAATAAAGGTTCAATTGACCCACCAACTTTTACAATTGTTGAATACAAGCCTAAAAAAGCAACAAATAAAAAGCCAATTGTGTTGGTTGGAAAAGGAGTTGTGTATGATACAGGAGGATTGAGTTTAAAACCAACTCCAGGTTCAATGGATTGCATGAAAAGTGATATGGCAGGAGCTGCTTGTGTAATCGGAGCCGTTTATGCAGCCGCCTTGAACGATATTAAAACACATATTATTGCTCTAATTCCAGCAACTGATAATCGTCCAGGATTAAATGCTTATGCACCCGGAGACATTGTGACGATGTATGATGGAACAACCGTAGAAGTATTAAATACAGATGCAGAAGGAAGAATGATTTTGGCAGATGCTTTGGCTTATTCGAAAAAATTCGATCCTGAATTGGTAATAGATGCAGCAACACTAACCGGAGCAGCTTTGAGAGCTATTGGACATCATGCTTCAATTGTAATGGGAAATGCATCGGATAAACAGTTTAGTCAATTGGAAAAATCTGGAAATGAAGAATTTGAACGTGTTGTACGTTTTCCTTTCTGGGACGAATATTATGAAGAAACAAAATCTTCAATTGCAGATTTGAAGAATTTAGGAGGGGCAAATGCAGGAATGATTACAGCTGGAAAATTTTTAGAACATTTTGTGAAAGCACCTTATATTCACATGGATATAGCAGGTCCAGCTTGGTTGGATGCTCCAATGGATTATAAAGGAAAAGGCGGAACAGGATCAGGAGTTCGTTTATTACATAACTTTGTGAAAAATTACAAATAATGGAAAAGGAGAAAGAAAAAGATCATTCACATATAACACCAATTCGAGTAGGAATTTCTATTGGAGACATCAATGGTATTGGTCCTGAAGTTGTGATTAAAGCTTTGAATGATTCTCAGCTATTAATTGATTGTACACCTATTATTTACGCTTCAACAAAAACGATTTCGTATCATAAAAAAGCAATAAAACAGCATGATTTTATGTATCAGTCTTGTCGCACAGCAGATGAAGCACACCATAAGAAAGTGAATGTTGTCAATGTGTGGAATGAAGAAATTCAATTTGAATTAGGAAAAGCAACAGAAATAGGAGGTAAATTTGCTTTTTTATCTTTAGAGCGTGCAACCAAAGATTTAGCAGAAGGGAAAATAGATGTTTTAGTGACAGCCCCAATTTCTAAAGAAGCAATGAAAAAATCAGGATTTCAATTTCCAGGACATACTGAATTTTTAGCAGATATGGCTGGAATTGATGAGGCTTTGATGATGATGGTGAGCGAGACCTTGAGAGTAGCATTGGTTACTACACATATTCCAATCAATGAAGTTAGCACTGCATTAACAATAGATAAAATTTATAGAAAGATTCTAGAAGTTGAAAAAAGTTTAAAAAATGATTTTGGGATTCAACGACCTAAAATTGCTGTTTTGGGATTAAATCCACATGCTGGCGAAAATGGAAAAATGGGAACAGAAGATTTAGAAATAATCGTTCCTGCAATTACAAAAGCAAAAGAAGAAAATAAAGTAATAGCAGTTGGACCGTTTCCGGCAGATGGTTTTTTTGGATCAGCAGCGATGGGGCAGTATGATGCTGTTTTAGCGATGTATCATGATCAAGGATTGATTCCATTTAAGACCATTGCTTTTGAAAATGGAGTCAATTTCACAGCAGGATTACCGGTAGTAAGAACATCTCCTGATCATGGAACAGCTTTCGATATTGTAGGTCAAAATATAGCATCCCCTCAATCGATGCGAAGCGCTATTTATTTAGCGATAGATATTTTTAGAAAGCAAAAATTAAGAAAAGAAATAACAGCGAATCCATTAAAATTTCAAGCACCTGAGAAGAAAAAAGCAGGAGCTTTAGATTAGGAAATAAGTAGAATAAAGACCTTCGCAAATAAAAAAATGTTAAAAAGTTAATAGATATTAACAATTTTCAGTTAAAAATGTTAACTTTGCAGTCCGATTTTAGGAAATAAGTATGTCGAAACACGAATATATAATACCATTTGTTGGTTTAAAGATTGGTTTTCATGTATTTGAATTCGAAATATCGGATGCGTTCTTTGATGAAATAGAATATTCAATAATACACAGTGGAAATGTCCACGTTCGTTTAGAGTTGGAGAAAAAAGAAACAATGTTGGTTGGGCATTATCAAATTGAAGGATTGGTGAAAACTGGTTGTGATAGATGTAATGATCCAATTGAAGTTGAAATTGACGGTGAATACCAAATGATATATAAATTTGGAGGAGAAGCTACAGATGATGAAACGTTGATTGTTTTAGATTTCGAAGCATACGAGTTGGATGTAAAAATGAATATCTATGAATTAATTTCGGTTTCATTACCAGTAAGGGTAGTACATGAAGCGGGAGAATGTAATCCAGAAATGTTGGCATTGTTAGAACAATATGTAATCAATGTTAATGATGAGGAAGATGATGATGACTTTGACGACGATGACGAATTTGATGAAGACGACGATGAGGAGGATTTGGAAGATGAAGACGGAGACGGCAATGATAATGACGATATCGATCCACGATGGTCGATATTGAAAAATTTGAATTAAAAAGCAATAAATAGAGTAAAATGGCACATCCAAAAAGAAGAATCTCTACAACAAGAAGAGATAAAAGAAGAACGCATTTTAAAGCAGTAGCTGATAATATTGCGACTTGCCCAACAACAGGACAACCACATTTGTTTCACCATGCACACTGGCATGAAGGGAAACTTTATTACAAAGGTAGAGTTGTTGCAGAAAAAGAAGTTGCAGTTTAATTAACTGTTAATTGAAAAAAATTCTTCTTGATGAAGATAGGAATAGATATTTTTGGTGGTGATTTTGCTCCGGATGCTAACGTGTCTGGCGCAATCCTTGCCCAAAAAGAACTTCCTGGAGATACTACAATTGTCTTAATTGGTGACCAAGATATAATCTTGAGTTGCCTTTCTAAGTTTGGAGGAAATCCATCTGATTTTGAGATTGTACATGCCCCGGATACTATTACGATGCATGACCATCCAACACGAGCGATTCCACAAAAGCCAAAAAGCACAATTGCAGTAGGTTTTGATTTATTGGCCTCCAAAAAAATTGATGCATTTGCAAGTACTGGAAATACGGGTGCTATGTTGGTTGGTTCAATCTATAAAATCAATACTATTCCAGGAATTATTCGACCATGTATTACGTCAACTTTACCAACAATAATTGGATCAAATTCGATTTTATTAGATGTTGGATCAAATGCTGACTGTAAGCCAGATGTCTTATATCAATTTGCAATATTAGGTTCCCTTTATGCTAAAAATGTATATGGAATTGAAAAACCAAAAGTTGCCTTGTTAAGCATCGGTGAAGAAGAATCAAAAGGAAATTTATTAACAATAGCGACTTACAAGCTATTAGCAGAATCCGATGAGGTTAATTTTGTTGGAAATGTTGAAGGTCGTGATTTGTTTTTAGGTAAAGCAGATGTTATTGTATGTGATGGTTTTACAGGAAATATTGTCTTGAAAGAAGCTGAGGGTATTTTTTACTTGATGAAAAAACGAGGCATTAAAGATGAATATTTTGATCGTTTCAATTATGAGAATTATGGGGGTACACCCATATTAGGAGTTAAAGGAAATGTGATTATTGGGCATGGAATTTCCAACGATGTAGCTGTTAAAAATATGATAAAACACGCTTTTGAAGTTGCTAAATCAGGTTTAGCAGTAAAAGTTAATGAAGCATTTAATTAAACTATGGGAAAAATAACTGCAGCAATAACAGGAGTAAACGGATATGTTCCCGAATATGTGTTGTCGAATGAAGACCTAGCTAAAATGGTCGATACAACAGATGAATGGATTACAACACGTACGGGTATTAAAGAAAGAAGAATCATGAAGGATGGCGCTTCTTCGGATATGGCAGTAGAAGCGATAAATGGTTTATTGACAAAGATGAATCTTGATCCATTGGAGATTGATTTAGTAATTGTTGGTACGGTAACACCAGATCATCCTTTCCCTAGTACTTCAAATATAATTTGCGATAAAGTTGGAATGAAAAACGCATGGGGCTTCGATTTAATCGCAGCTTGTTCGGGTTTTATTTATGCTTTGTCAACGGGTGCTCAATTTATTGAAACTGGAAAATATAAAAAAGTAATCGTAGTTGGTGTGGACAAAATGTCTTCGATTATTGATTATGAAGATAGAACAACCTGTATCATTTTTGGAGATGGATGCGGGGCTGTATTATTAGAACCAAACGAAGAAGGATTGGGTGTTCAAGATTTTATTTTAAGAGCTGATGGTTCTGGAAGAGAATTTTTGATTCAACCAGCTGGAGGTTCAGCAAATCCTCCAACTATTGAAACAGTTGAAAATAAAATGCACTTTGTAAAGCAAGAAGGAAAATCAGTTTTCAAATTTGCAGTAACAAATATGGCTGAAGTTTCAGCTGAAATTATGGAAAAAAATAATTTAACAAGTGAAGATGTTGATTGGTTAGTTCCACATCAAGCGAACTTGAGAATTATTGATGCAACAGCAAACAGAATGGGCTTACCAGCTGAAAAAGTAATGATTAACATTGAAAAATATGGGAATACTACAGCTGGAACGTTACCACTTTGTTTATGGGATTATGAGAAACAATTGAAAAAAGGGGACACTTTAATTCTTTCCGCATTTGGTGGTGGATTTACATGGGGAGCTGTTTACCTAAAATGGGCTTATAACGCATAATATTAATTAAGAACAAACTAAAAATCGAAAATATGAATTTAACTGAAATACAAGATTTAATCAAATTTGTAGCAAAATCAGGAGTTAACGAAGTTGAAATCGAACAAAAAGATTTTAAAATCATTATCAAAGCTGAACAAAAAGGAAAAGATCAACCTGTATATATTCAGGCTACAGCTCCAGTTGCTTTACCCCAAGCAGCACCAGTTGCTCCAGCAGCAGCGCCAGTTGCTCCAGCAGCACCAGTCGCTCCAGTTGCTGATGATTCAAAATATATTATTGTAAAATCTCCTATGATTGGTACTTTCTACCGTTCTGCAGGACCAGATAAGGATGCTTTCGTAAATGTTGGAGCATCTATTTCAGCTGGTACAACTTTATGTATCATCGAAGCGATGAAATTATTCAACGAAATTGAATCAGAAGTTTCTGGTAAAATCGTAAAAGTATTAGTTGATGATGCTTCTCCAGTTGAATATGATCAACCTTTATTTTTGGTAGATCCAGCATAATTTAGGATTTAAATATTTATTAGGGATTGAAAATCAGAAGCTATTTCAGATTTTTAATCCCTAATTCTGTAATTAATAAATACTTATAAAATGTTTAAAAAAATATTAATCGCAAATAGAGGTGAAATTGCTTTACGTGTTATTCGTACTTGTAAAGAGATGGGAATCAAAACAGTTGCTGTTTATTCAACCGCAGATAAAGATAGTTTACCTGTACGTTTTGCAGATGAAGCTGTTTGTATTGGTCCAGCTGTAAGTTCAAAATCGTATTTATCGATTCCAAATATTATTGCAGCAGCAGAAATTACAAATGCAGATGCAATTCATCCTGGTTACGGTTTCCTTTCTGAAAATGAAAAATTTTCAAAAGTATGTCAAGAATCAGGAATTAAATTTATTGGAGCTTTACCTGAGCAAATTGCAAGTATGGGTGATAAGGCAACTGCAAAAGCTACAATGATTGCTGCAGGAGTTCCTTGTGTACCTGGCTCTGTTGGTTTATTGGAAAGTGTTGAAGATGCTAAAGCGCAAGCTAAAAAAATCGTTTATCCTGTAATCATGAAAGCAACTGCAGGTGGTGGTGGTAAAGGAATGCGAATTGTTTGGAAAGAAGAGGATTTAGAAGCTGCTTGGGATTCTGCTCGAAAAGAATCTGCGGCTGCGTTTGGTAATGATGGTTTGTATATGGAGAAATACATTGAAGAACCTCGCCATATCGAAATTCAAATTGCTGGAGATCAATACGGAAATGCTTGTCATTTATCTGAAAGAGATTGTTCTATTCAAAGACGTCATCAAAAATTGGTGGAAGAAACACCTTCTCCTTTTATGACAGATGAATTAAGAAATAAAATGGGTGAAGCTGCTATAAAAGCAGCAAAAGCAGTTAGATATGAAGGAGTTGGTACAGTTGAGTTTTTAGTTGATAAAAACCGTGATTTCTACTTCATGGAAATGAATACACGTATCCAAGTGGAGCATACAATTACGGAAGAAGTAATTGACTATGACTTGATTAAAGAACAAATTAAATTGGCAGCGGGAGATAAAATCTCTGGAAAAAATTATTTTCCACATTTACACGCAATTCAATGCCGTATCAATGCGGAAGATCCTGATCATGATTTCAGACCTTCTCCAGGAAAAATTACAAGTTATCACTCTCCAGGTGGTCATGGTGTTCGTGTAGATTCTCATGCACATGCAGGATATACGATTCCACCAAATTATGATTCCATGATTGGTAAATTAATTACTGTTGCTCAAACAAGAGAAGAAGCAATTCTTAAAATGAAAAGAGCATTGGAAGAATATATCATTGAAGGAATTAAAACAACAATTCCTTTCCATATAAAATTAATGGATGATCCAAAGTTTAGAGAAGGAAACTTTACTACAGCTTTCATGGATACCTTTGAATATAAGTCGTAAGATTTTTAGTAACTGTCTAAAATTATTTGATAAAAAGATTTTATTGGATTTTTTACTCAAAAAAGGCAAGATTTTCAGTAATAATGGATCTTTATTTCTTAAAAACTTAACGCGTTTTGAGAGGAAAAGACTTAAAATATTGAAATCATAATAAATTTTGAAAATAAACGTAGCGAAATTTATTTTTTCGCGGTATCACATTTCTTTTTGCATGCTGCATCACAAGCTCCTTTTTCTTTTTCGCATTTAGCCATACAAGCAGCATCACAATTTTTCATTTTTGCGGCACATTCTGCAGGCGTGTTGCAATCTTCACTTTTTGGACAAATTTTCATGTCTGCACAACAACTCTTAGTTGAATCACAAGAACCGTTCATGTTTTTTGAACAAGCATTCATGTCTTTGTGACATGCTTGCCCTTCCATACATTCTTTTTTGATCATCATGCATTTTTCTTCGTTCATTCCTTTTGAACATTGTCCTGACCCGCATTTTGATGGGCACATCATCGTACCAATTAATCCAATGACAAAAACGATTGTACTGAAAGTAATAGCTAGATAAGAAGCTAGTTTTGAGAACTTTCCTAAACCTTCTTTTTTAGAATAGCCTAATAAAAATAAACCCCCTAAAAGTGTTATCAAAGCTAATAAGCACATGATAATTGTTGAAAATAACATCATAGTAAAAAATATTTGGTTTTACATTAATCGATTACCAAGATACAACTAAAATAGAATACACAAAAACCGTTTATCAAATAATTCCCAAAGAAATAATTGTAATTCTCAAGTTAAAAATTTTTTCAAAAACCGATAGATTTGATTCCTTTACCGATATTATGCTTGAATTTCATTCTATTTTCAGTTATTTGTTTCAAATACAGCAGAAAATGAAAAAAATAATCGTTGGAGTTTTTGGATTAATGTACACATTTATTATCCAAGCTCAAAAAAATACAATTCTAATAATTGCAGATGATATTAGTCCTGATTACTTTGGAATGTATAATGAATCAAGTGATACAGCAAACACACCCAATATTCGAAAATTATTGGAAAAAGGAGTGTTATTTACTAAAGCTTGGGCTAGTCCATTATGTTCCATCACACGTTCAGAAATGTTAACTGGAAAATATCCTTTTCGAACGAATATTGGTGCGGTAATAACAGGACCAACTTCTCCTCAAATAGATACTGCTGAAATGAGTTTGGCTAAATTATTGAAATTTTATGCTCCACAAAAATACAATACTGCTTGTGTTGGAAAATGGCATTTAACTTTAGGTGTACAAGCAAAATATACCTACCCAAATATTTTAGGATTTGATTATTATTCAGGTAATTTTAACGGTGCTATCCCTGATTTTTACAATTACACTAAAGTCACCAATGGAATTGCTTCTACAGTTACAAATTACGCAACAACTGAAACCGTTAATGATGCGATCAATTGGTTGGATACAATGGATAATACAAAGCCTTATTTCTTATGGCTGGCTTTCAATGCTCCTCATACACCTCTTCATGTTCCTCCTTCCAATTTAGTTGATATCACTGGTTTAACGGGTACAACACAAGATATTAATGTGAATGGAGCAAATTATTTGAAAGCAGATTTAGAAGCAATGGATACTGAAATAGGTCGTTTGTTTACTTATTTAATTACTAATAATTTAATGGATAGTACAACTATTATATTTATGGGAGATAATGGAAATGCGACTCAAACATCACAAAATCCAATTAAAACAAAATCGAAAGATACTGTTTATGATTATGGTGTCAGAGTTCCTTTAATTGTTTCTGGACCATCTGTTGTTAACCCAAATAGATCAAGTGATGCTTTGATAAATATTCCAGATTTATTCGCAACTATTTTAGAATTAAGTGACTATTCCAATTGGTTGGCTGCTGTCCCTGTGAATAAATTACCTATAGATGGTAGAAGTTTAATGCCAATCATTCAAAATACATCTCAAATAGTACACGATTGGGTATTTACACAAAAATTCACCACTCCTATGGATTCTAGTGATGGAGTTTCTATTCGGAATCAAGATTACCATTTAATTCGATTTGATTATGGAGGAGAAGAATTTTACAATCAAACTTTAGATCATTTTGAAATTAATAATTTACTGGATTCAACGATGTCTTCCACAGAGATTCTAAATTATAATCTCTTATGTGATTCTTTACATAGTTTGGTCAACACACAAAGTTGCTCAATTAACGGTATTCTAAATGTTGAAAATAAACTTGTATTCAATCTTATACCCAATCCAACAGTAAATGAATTCATGATTGAATCAAATTTAAATGAAGCTTATAATCTTCAAATTTATAATTCACTCGGCTTGTTGGTTCAAGAAATGAAAGTGGAAGCTGATCAAAAAACAGTTCAATCAGTAAATTTATTATCAGGAACATATATGGTTAAATTAATTTCAAAAAGTGGTGTTCAAATTTCAAGTAAAATTTTGATTTTGAATGACTAAAAGTGATAATATACATCAAACTCCGATACAAATTTGACGTTTACCGATATTATTTTAATGGAATTAATTTAATTTATTCTTTTGTTACATCAAACTTTTAAACTATGAAAATGATAAATATTACTCAAAAAATGATTTTTGCATTCACGCTTTTATTTTCAACAATTGCAAATGCTCAACAATGGGGAAATTATACGTTGTATGCTGCTCAAAATGGAACAAATGCAACGTTAATTGATACAAATGGAACAACCTATCATTCGTGGACATTTGCAACTCAAACAGCATATTCAACTTATTTACTACAAGGTGGGATTATTTTACGCTCTGTTAAAAAATCCGGTGTGTCTTTTCAAGGTGGTCCAATTGCGGGTGAATTTCAAAAAGTGGATTGGGATGGAAATATATTATGGGATTACAGTTATTCAACAACGACACATTGTTCTCATCATGATATCGAAGCTATGCCGAATGGAAATGTAATAATTATTGCTTATGATAAAAAAACTTCATCTGAAGTTGCTGCTGCTGGAGGTACATACAATGGTGAGATGTGGCCGGAAAGTATAATTGAAATTAAGCAAACTGGTGCTACTACTGGTGATATCGTTTGGGAATGGCATCTTTGGGATCATTTAGTTCAAAATGTAGATAATACAAAAGCAAATTACAGTGCCTCTATTGTAAATAATTCAGGTTTATACAATATCAATTACAATAAAACCAAAGATTTTATGCACATGAATGGTATTGATTACGACCCAATTAAAGATCAAATTACATTTAGTTCTCATTATCTGGATGAAATGTATATTATTGATCACAGTACTACAAGCTTGGAAGCAGCGTCACATGCCGGAGGTAATTCTGGAAAAGGTGGAGATTTTATATATAGATATGGAAATCCTTCGGTTTATGAAGCGACTGGTAACACCGTAATTGATGTAGTCCACGATGCACATTTTATTCCTGAAGGTGTTCCAAATTCAGGTTATTTAGTAGGATTTATTAATAAAGGCATTTCTTCTTCTCAATCTTCTGTTGATCAAGTTGACGTTCCTAGAAATGGTTATAATTATGACCTAACTTTGGGAGAAGCTTATGCCCCATCTACATATACACTCAGACATGCTTGTAACGGATATACAAGTAATCAAGGTAACTCTCAACAATTACCTAATGGGAATATGTTGGTTTGTATGGCTTTTTTAGGGTCAATGTATGAAGTCGATCCTCAGGGAAATACAATTTGGACAATTACTCCTGGTGGGACGTTAGTACATGCTTATCGTTATGATGAATGTTATGTAAGTAATGTAGCATCTGAATTACCTGTTGTTACAGCTGGTAGCTCTACATTAACTTCAACTATTGCTTCAACTTATCAATGGTATTATAATGGAGAGCAATTAGTAGGAGAAACAAATCAAACTTATACTCCTTCTGTTTCTGGAATTTATTTAGTAAGAACAACAGATGCCAATGGGTGTGTTTTTTATTATTCTGAAGGCGTTTATTTTGAATATATTAACACAAGTGGTGTTCAGGAATTACAAAAAAATGTAGCATTTTCTGTGTATCCAAACCCAACAAGTGGAATGCTTGAAATTTATGATACAAAGCTGAAACAAAATAACACCATCGTTAAAGTTTTAGATTCATCTGGAAAAGTGTTATTTGAAACTGAAAATTCAACAACAATCGATCTTTCTTCTTATGAAAATGGTTTGTATTTAATTACGATTTCAAATTCGGAAGGAAGTCAAACAAAAAGAGTTTCATTGATTAAATAAAAACTATAATTATTGTTGATTATCTATTTATATTTTAAATAATTACTAGTATGAAAAAATATTATATTATTTTATTTTTTTTCAGTTTTTCTTTCATGACATTTGCAAAAAAAGTAAAATTTGCTGTTGACATGACGGATCAAATTGTAAATACAACAGGTGTTCATATTGCAGGAGATTTTCAAACGATAGCAGGTTTTGCTGGTGGAGATTGGGTTTCAAATTCAACACTATTGTCTCAAGAGCTAAACAATCCAAATATTTATAGTATCGTCGTTGATTTACCTGCTTTTGCTAAATATGAGTATAAATTTATAAATGGTGATCAGTTTTATGAAACAGAATTTGTACCCATTGAGTCAAGAGTTGGTTATAATTTCAATGATAACAGATGGTTATATGTAGATTCTTTAAGTAATGATACAACTTTTGTAGGAGCTATTCGATTTTCACAAAATACTCCAATTGGGATGAATTTAATTCGTTTTAAAGTTAATTTGTCGAATGAAATTGTTGCATCAAATGGTATTCATCTGGAAGGTAATTTTCAGGGATGGAACACGATTTCTACCAGAATGTATAGCTTTCAGGATCAGGTATATGAGTACATTGCTTATCAAGATACTTTCATTACAGATTGTACTTATAAATTTATAAATGGTAATACTATGAATGATGAGGAAATAATTCCGTCAGCTTGTTCTGTTTTTGGAAATAGGTCGGTCATTTACGATAAAGATACAGTTCTTGCAACCGTTTGTTTTTCGGCGTGCGAAAACTGTATAAATACCAGTAATTTATCAGAGTTAAAATCAATTTCCAGTTCTACAATTTATCCGAATCCTTTTGAAACTTCTGCATTATTGGTTTTCAATGATTCTGAATTAGAACATCAAATTCAAATTTATAACAGCGCTGGAATTTGTGTAAGAACGTATTCTTCAATAAAAACAGAATCTGTTTCCATTGAAAAAGGCAACTTGGATAGCGGAATCTATTTTATTTCAATAAATTCTTCTGCTAAAAATACGCACACTCAAAAATTGAGTATTCAATAATAAAATATGTTATTAAAGAAATTTTTCCCCGTCTTATTTTTAGTTTTTTCTTTTCAAGGAAATTCGCAAAGTAGTTTCTATCAACTAGATGTTGTGCAAAAAATAGAACTGTTTTTTAGCCAACCTAATTGGGATTATCAATTAGATACATCAAAAATTGGACTGGAAGGATACGTGATGGCTGATTCAATGCGCATAAATGGAGTTTTATTTGATAGCATTGGCGTGAAATATAAAGGAAATAGTTCGTATAATTCGACCTATGATAAAAACCCGTTACACATTGCTTTAGATGAATATAAAAGTCAAAATTATCAAGGTTATAAAGATGTTAAATTAGGAAATGGTTATGGAGATCCTTCTATGATTCGTGAAGTTTTATCATATTCAATTTTAGGAAATTACATGGATTGTCCTAAAGCAAATTTTGCTCAAGTTTACATCAATGGTATTTATAACGGCATTTATTCAAATGATGAAGGAATTAATAAGAAATTTTGTGCAGAACATTTTTATTCATCAACAAACACGTTTGTAAAATGCAATCCAACGGTAAATCCAAGTCCAACAACTAAAAGTAATTTGAAGTACATCCCTTCCGCAGATAGTACAGGATATTATAATTTTTACGAAATGAAATCTACTTCTGGATGGAGTGAATTAATAGATTTGTGCAATGATGTTACAAATTCAAATTCAACTCTTGCAGATAAATTAGATTTGGATCGTGTTATCTGGATGCTGGCTTTCAATAATGTGTTAGTTAATTTAGATAGTTATTCGGGTGTTTTTGCTCAAAATTATTATTTATATAAGGATAACACCGCAAGATTTAATCCAATTATTTGGGATTTAAACATGTCATTGGGAGGCTTTCCATACTTAGGGAGTGGAGCAACAAGTATGAATTCTTTATCTGTAACAAATATGCAACAGTTAATACCTTCAATACATGCTGGCGATCCTAATTGGCCATTGATGAATGTTATCTTAAACAATGCGCGTTATAAAAAAATGTATATCGCACACATGAAGACAATTACGGAAGAGTTTTTTGCTTCTAACGAATATGTGAATGAAGCCAATATATTGCAAAATATAATAGATACAGCAGTTCAAATAGATACAAATACCTTCTTTTCTTACAATCAATTTCAAAATGGTTTAAGTTTAAACATTGTTAATGGAAGTTATACAGTGCCAGGAATTAGTAATTTGATGGATGCACGTGTTAATTATCTAAATGCAACTGCGGAATTTAATTATTTAGCACCGACTATTTCGGCAATCCAAAGTGATGTATTAAATCCAACAATAAATAGCTCTTTTATAATGAATGCTACGGTAACCAATGCTTTAACCAATGCTGTTTTTTTTGGTTATCGAACAAGTTTTCAGCAAAAATTTATAAAAATACAAATGTATGATGATGGCTTGCATAGTGATGGTGCGGCGAATGATAATGTTTATGGTGTATCGTTAACAATGTTATCAAGTGAAATGCAATATTATATTTATGCTGAAAACAACGAGGCAGGTAAATTTTCTCTACAACGTGCAGAGCATACATATTACACGATTACAGCAAATGTTCAAACAGCAACAATAGGACAAATTGTGCTAAATGAATTTTTGGCATCTAATCAAACAGATACAATAGATCATGCAAATCAATATGATGATTGGATTGAGTTATATAATACAACAAACACACCTTTAAGTTTATCGGGACTTTATTTAACAGATGATACGTTGGATTTATATAAGTATGTTTTTCCTTCAACAGCGATAATTCCCGCATATAGTCATTTAATTATTTGGGCGGATCAAGAGAATTCTACAACAGATGAACTTCACTGTAATTTTAAACTTTCAGCAGCAGGTGATTTTTTAGCATTGGTTGGACAAAATACCATTTATGATTCCATACGATTTTCGATTCAAAATATAGATGTTTCTGTAGGAAGATGTCCAGATGGAATAGGGAATTTTGTACCTCAAGATTTTACGACGTTTAACGCTTCAAACTGTGTCTTAGCTTCAGTAAATTCGTTGACTCAAACAGATTTTCAATTGTTTCCAAATCCAACGTCTTCTAATTTTAAAATAGCAAGTTCTTCTTTTGATTATAGTATAAAAGTATTGAATCAATTTGGGGAAGAAATTAATGTTGAATATAATGAATCGACAGGCGAACGCATTTATCAGATAAATAATTTGAATTCAGGAATTTATACTGTTCAGATTCAAATTAAAAATGAACAAATTCAAGTGAAAAAATTAGTTGTTATTCGGGAGTAAAACAGCCGAAATTTTGGTGCGTTTGAGAGCCGTTAAGTTAATATCGGCATTATTCCAGAAAAACATACTGGTAAATTCAAAGTGAAAATGGTATAATACTTAAAATTAGAGTTGTAATTGCTGACAAACAAATAAAGACTAGGAATAAATTAATGATTAATTTATAAAAGATTATTTTCATTTTATAAATTTTTCTAAAAATAAGTTAAATAACACGAAAGTAAACTAAATTACATCCTTTCTCAATATATTCGTATAAACTTAATAATTGAAAAAATGAGGACAAATCACGAAATAGATTACAAAATAATTGGAAGTGAAATGCAATGTGTGGAAATTGAATTAGATCCACAAGAAACGGTTATTGCTGAACCAGGGGCATTTATGTATATGGATGACGGTATTCAAATGGAAACGATTTTTGGAGATGGATCTACGCAACAAAATTCTGGTTTTATGAGTAAATTGTTCAGTGCCGGGAAAAGATTATTAACAGGAGAAAGTATGTTTATGACTGCTTATACGCATACAACTTATGGAAAGGCTAGAGTTGCATTTGCATCACCTTATCCTGGGAAAATTATACCGATTGATTTATCTGAAATGGGTGGAAAGTTAATCTGTCAAAAAGATGCGTTTTTATGTGCTGCAAAAGGAGTTTCTGTTGGCATTGAATTTCAAAAGAAATTAGGAACAGGTTTATTTGGTGGAGAAGGGTTCATTATGCAAAAGTTAGAAGGTGATGGAATGGCTTTTTGTCACGCAGGTGGGCACATCATTGAACGTGTTTTAAATCCAGGAGAAACTTTAAGAGTGGACACGGGTTGTATCGTTGCCTATACACAAGAAATAGATTACGACATACAATTTGTTGGTGGAATAAAAAATACATTGTTTGGAGGTGAAGGAATTTTCTTCGCAACGTTAAGAGGTCCAGGAAAAATATGGTTACAAACTTTACCAATATCTCGCTTGGCTTCGAGAGTGTTATCTTATGGAACAACCACTCGTAAAGACGAAGGAAGTATCTTAGGAGGTCTAGGGAATATTTTTGATGGTGATGGGGTATAAAAGAAATTAGCGGTGCTCTCTTTGAGAAGTTAGAAATTTAGATTATGATACTTTAATTTCTAACTTCCGTTATTTTTTTATCACCATTCTCTCCATTCCTCAGTGATGTCTTCGTCTCTTGAGTTAAAACCTTTGAAACTCCCTGAAAGAATGATGATTTCAGCGATATCCTCTCGTTGTTCAGTTTCAATTAGTTCTTCTCCACATTTTTCATTTATGTCATTTAATAATTTAACGGTTTTCTCTACCAAAAGCATGGCTTCTTTTTTAGACTCTGCTTTTTCAATATGAATAATGTAATCATCTATAATATGCATACATTTTTCAACATCTTTTTTATCATAAGATGTCACACCTGGCTCAATGAAATTAATCATGTTTTCTTTTAATCTCGTGTAGATTTCTTCGATTTCTGTGTTTTTAATAGTTACCATTGCTTTATTTTTTACGTAGTTTTTATTTTTTGATTTACAAGAAAACCCTAAAATGATAATTAATATTATAGATAATATGGATAAACTTGAAATTTTGTATTTCATAATTGATTGTTTTATATATTATTTTTCGGAGTAGAATTTAAAACTTTAACTTAGTTTCTCAAATTCGAAGCTAAATTTCTAACCTTATACCAAAGCGTTGAATGCCATTATTTTCTTGTCAGTTGGTTCCGAATATTCTATTTCTTTAAAGTAATTGTCGCCCCAATCTACTTGAATAAAGTTAAATTGAGGAGCTAAAGTCGTTTTTAATCCCATGCATTTCAAGGTCTTATCTATAGGTTTTCTTTTCGAAAAACTTACAATTAAATCTTTTCCTTTACCATTTGTTTTGTCTGCAATTTCTTGGAATTCATTTATTGGGTTAAGATCCAGTAAAATACAGCTATGATAGAGTTTTGTCAACTGTACAATATTGTCACGAAAATCCTGTCTAACCCCTTCAATCACATTGGCATAAAGTCCCCTTTCTATAAATTGTTTGTTTTTCTTTTGAACTGCTAACACTGCACACTCAGACATAAAACGGACAAGAGAATACAGTATTATCTGAGATTTTCCAATTTCTCTTTCGATTTGATCTCGTGATTGACTGCTTGAGTTAATATATTTTTTAATTATTTTTTCTGTCTTCATTTTGTTCTTTTGGTTTACGGTTAACTATTAAACGTCAATTCTTATAGATAATTTTAATAAGGTATTAACTTTTTTTCTATCCACAGGAATTCGCTTCCAAATTTTACTTTAACTTATTGTGATTTACTTTAATATACTATCTTGATTTTTAAAATAAAGAAATTCAACATACATAGTGTGTATTTCATTATCTTGTTTTAATTGATAATATGAAAATTCAATATAATTCTGACTAACGTTTTGAGGCTATAAGTAGCGGCGCTCTGGAAATAGTGCATGATCTCAAGCCGTTGTTTGCACCTCTGTTACTAGCTGATTTTGACACCCTGCTTATACGGATTTCCCATGTGTAGTGTTACTCGAATTCATTTTTTTATTACGATATTTTTCTTGAATTTTTAATAATTTAAAAAATGATGAATTAATTAACAATTCTCAACTGTTAAATATACTTCTTGAAATTCGTGCTTCATGAACTCTAAAGCCCCAATACATTCTGAAACCACTAATAAATCTATTGTCAATCTGGAGAGTTGGTCTATCTGCCCTTTACTAATCGAATCTTTAAGAAATGGATACAACATTTTATTCTTCAATTTTTCCAACACAGTAATTAGCTTGTAAATATTTACGATGTTAGGATTAAACTCTTCATCTCCTTCTAGTACGGCTACACTTTCTTTTCCATAACAAGATTTTAAAATAGCTATATCTTCTAAAGTAAAATTCTCAGTATAATGAAAATAACTATTTCCCCAATCAATCAAAATATTTCCAAGTTGATAACAGCCAATTGAAGTTGTAAATTTATTTTCATTTTCTGTTCCATTAATTATTGGAATAATCTCTATAAAGTCAGCCATGAGTATTTATTTTTATAATTTACATTTCTTAATTTAAATATATTCAAAATCATTGTTTCAACAACTTTTGAGTTTATTTTTTTGTCTTAAGTACTTCTTCTTTTTATCAATTTTAATCGAAGAAAGATTTTCAATATTTATCTTCGTATGGTTTTTTATTTTTTGAATTATTGATATAAATCCAACTATATGCTGATTTACTTTAAATTTTCAAATTCGGGATAAAATTTGAATTTCCATTCCATTCTCCAAATTCCGAAATAGGCTTAAATCGTAAAGTAGTGAATTCATAATGAAAATCTTTGCGAATGCTTTCTTTTATTGCATCTGAATGTCTGTTTGGTTGTGGTATATTACTATGCCCCTGAACCATATCGGTCATTTCTTTCTGTGTTTTCCAAATTGAAAAAGTCGAAATTGTATTTGGAAATCTTATTGATGCTAATGATAATGTTGTTCCATTGTGATCACGAACTAATTTTTCTACAAGTCGTCCCCATTTTATAAATCTTGGTATTTGAAAGAACTTCATTCGAGCAATTGTTACAGCTACTACGGGTAATTCGCAACTATTATTTTGATGAATTTCATCAGTTAATATTAATTCAGATAGTTCACCCCATTGTCGTAAAAAGATTAACCTTGTATGCCAACCATTAGAAAGAATTTTCCCTATTTTATTATTCTCTAAAAAGTTATTAATATCTGATTCATTTTCCCATTGAGCAAAAATTACTATTTTATTGAATAACATACGCTTTTTAGAAATAATCGGAGATCCTAATATCATAAATGTCATACGTTCAGCGTGGATTAAGCCAGGAATTTTTTGTGAATTAAGAGATGAAAAAATAACTCTTAAAGTTGAAATGTAAGAGGTTTTTACTAAATGATATGTGAATACACTCATATTATTTATATCAAATTATAAACTTTGTTGATAATTTTTGAATTTAGTTTTTTTATGAATTTAATTCTAAAATAATAATTTTTTTTTAAAATGAATATTTTTAAAATGTGTTTTTTTGTATTTATTTTATTTTTTCTATTTCGTCGTTGGTTAAATGCGCAGGAGGTAAAATAATTCCTGCTTGAGTAGGTTCTCCAATTTCAGTAAAAAATTATCTAAGCCCGCAGGTATTACTGTACATAATAAATGCGCTGTTTTGTCGCTCTTGTTTTTAAAGCAATGAACTCCTCCACCAAATGGGATATTGATAAGTGAACCTTTTTTTGTAATATATTTTCCTTTTTCCGTTTTAAATTCAACCTCGCCATCTACAACATAAAACATTTCTTGCATATCAACATGAGAATGAGGCGAAGGACCACCACCCGGTGGCACAAGCATGTCTATGACAGCATAGTTTCCACCGGTCTGATGTCCCGAAACAATGATTCTATAACTATTTCCTGCTACGGAAATGCTTTGGCCTTGCTCTTTCTCAATTGTACTTATGTTTTGATTTGCATTCATTATTTAGACTAAAACTGTTTTTCTAATTCGTAATATTGAATGTTCTCCATAAACGGGTGAAAAGGCAAAGTGGAATTATATTGCTTTGCTTCCTCAAGGGTCACATCTTTAAAAATTAAAACAGAGCCGTCAAATGCTGATTTAATGAAGAAATTTTCTAATATTCCTTTTTCTTTCCATTCACCAATTTTAGCAACTTCTGCTTGTCTCTTAGTTTCAAAGTCCTGTACTTTTTCTGGGTGTACAGTTACCACTACCATTATTCTTTTCATATTTTCTGATTTTTTAGTTTTTGAATTTGATTGTGAAAAAGATAAAAGCAATATTGAAATTGCCATAAGTGTAAATATTGCGTTTTTCATTCTAAATAATTTTATTAAACAAAGGTATTAATAAGTACTTTTAAAACACTATTTTTATTGAAAATACCAGTATCTTTTAGGATACCTTTTTATAATGACAATGAAAAATAAGCAGAAGCAAATACAACTACGTGATGTGGATGACGTAATTGAAATTATTGGTGGTCGCTGGCGTGGAGCAATTTTAGCAAGTCTTTGTGATAAAGAAAAACGTTTTAACGAATTGAAAAGAGATTTAGGAAGTATTACTGCGCGAACATTGACAAACGAATTAAAGTATCTTGAAATGAACAAACTTATCAGTCGTGAAGTTGGTACAACAAGTGTTAGTTCTGTTGTATACAGTCTTACTAAACATGGCAAGTCGTTAGATCCATTAATTCAGTCGATTGTTTCTTGGGGTCAAAAACACAGGAAGATTGTCTTGGGGTAATTTTTGTTCGTCTATTTGTGTAGTGTCGTCAATGGGTTCTGACTAACGTTTCGGTGCTTGGCGATGTGACTGTAAGCGATATGTACGTTTCCGCCATATAGCCAAACACCTGTTATAAGATGCCGCTTTCGGGTGTAACCTACAAAGTTTTTTTGTCAAGGTTAGTTTGTTATTAGGTATTATGTTAGATTGATTTTTATCCAATACTTAATTTCAATTGTCGTCCAAATCCTTCTCTGAAAATTCTCATTAAAGTTGAAAGTCTAATGTCACTTGCATTATTTTCGATTCTAGAAATATAATTTTTTGTAGTACCACATTTAACAGCTAATTGCTCTTGTGTCATACCTAATTCTTTTCTCAATTCATGCATCATAACACCAATTTTGAATGCTTCAAAACCTTCTTCGAATTCATCTCTTTTATTAGAGCCGATTACTCCGTATTCTTGATTGATTAAATCGTCAAGTGAAGTTAATTTAGTATTTATTTTCTTGCTCATAATATTTATTTTTTACTTGTTTTTAATTCTTCAAAATATTGGAATTTTAATTTTTCAGCTAGTTCAATTTCCTTCTTTGGTGTTTTTTGAGTTTTCTTTTGAAAACCGTTTAATATCACTATAAGCTTCCCTTTGTCGAAAAAACTAAAAATTCTAAATATATCTGAACCTACTTCAACTCTAACTTCATATAATCCAGTTGTCCCAGTTAAATGTTTAAAGTATTTTTCAGGAACTCAATCTATTGTTTCAATTAATTTAAATGTCCATATTACTTTTTTCTGAACTTCAGGTTTTAATTTTTTATAGAAATCTAAAAAATGAGTTTCATAAAAATAAGTTTCACGAATTTTAATTTCTGTCATTTAACAAAGTTACCTAATTAGGATATATTTTCAAAATTTAAATTGATTTTTTTGACAATTAAATTGTAAAAGAATGATAAATGTAAAACTTTCCGATTTCCCCCAAGCCCGAAGCGAGAATGTCAAGCGGTTTCTTACAACTCTCATATAACCGAAAACACATCAACATTACATTTTCAAAAATAAATTTCCTTTTCCAAAAATTCCAGCTTTTTGAATTTGATGCCATTCTTTGGTCGAAGGTGTTAGAGTGATGTAATTCATGGAAATATCTTTTTTTGATGTTTGAATTTTAATAGCTTCAAATAATTTAGTATTGATTTCATAATCAAAATGTTTTACTTCTAATGTTTGGTCTTTAAAAATAAATTGACTTGGAGTATAACTATCATTTTCAAAAAAATTAATCATGTAATTTGTTGCACTTATTTTTTTTAATATATGTTTAGAATGTAAACCAATGATTTGTTCTTTGTGTTTTACACCGAAATGATAACGGTCTTCATTTAAAACACAAGGAATAGAATCATTTTCAAGAATACCAAACAAATATCCGTTTCTAACAGTATATTTGGAAGATTCACGTATTGTTTCTTTTAATATCGAACTATAAATAGTTGAAATTGCCCAAACTCCTTCTGAATTAAATTCATAATAAGTGTCAGAAGTTGGAGAAGAATAAATCCCAAAAAACAGAGGGTCAACCGTATAAACGGATTTCTCTTCTAGTGGTTGAGCTACTGAAAAACTAAATGATTCTTGCGCAAACGAACTAGAAATACAAATGATAAAAATTAGTAAAAATATCTGCTTCATTTTTCTTAAATTAGGGCAAAATCAATAAAAAAAGTGTTGTTTATCTAAATTATTTCATTAAATTAATATAAAAAATTGAATTTTATGCAAAAAAGATGGCTTATCCAAACACCAATTGAAAAGAATAAAGTTGAAGAATTACGGTCTATTTTAAAAGTCGATAGAGTTGTAGCTGAAATATTACTACAAAGAGAAATTAAAACATTTGATGAAGCACAATCTTTTTTTCGTCCTCAATTAAGTGATTTACACAATCCATTTTTAATGAAAGATATGGATTTGGCAGTTGAAAGGGTCAATCAAGCCATAAAGAACAATGAAAAAATATTATTATTTGGAGATTATGATGTGGATGGAACAACCGCAGTAGCTTTGATGTATTCTTTTTTAAAAGAATATTATCAAAATGTAGATTATTATATTCCAGATCGTTATAATGAAGGGTATGGAATAAGTTTAATGGGAATTGATTTTGCAAAAACAAATGGTTTTTCGTTAATAATTTCATTGGATTGCGGTATAAAATCCAATGATAAAATTGCGTATGCAAAAACTAAAGAAATTGATTTTATTGTATGTGACCATCATAATCCTGGAACTGAATTGCCAACTGGAATTATTTTAGATCCTAAGCGAAAAGATTGTTTATATCCTTATAAAGAATTATCAGGATGTGGCGTTGGTTTTAAATTGTTACAAGGATTAATTCTTAAAAATGCTTGGGATGAGTCAAAATTATTTGCGTATTTAGACTTATTAGCGATTAGTATCGGTGCGGATATCGTTCCAATAACAGGAGAAAATCGTATTTTATGTTATTATGGATTAAAGCAATTAAATGAATTTCCGCGTGCAGCATTTCAAGAATTGTTAAAAGTGGCTAAAAAAGAATTTCCTGTAACACTAACCAATGTTGTTTTTATTATAGCTCCACGAATTAATGCCGCAGGAAGATTAAGGTCTGGAAAACATGCCGTTGAATTAATGATTTCATCGAATTTAGAAGAAATTGAAACATTGGCAAATGAGATTAATAATGATAATCTTGAACGAAGAGAATTAGATCAACAAATTACAGCCGAAGCATTGTACCAAATAGAAAACGATATTGATTTTTTTACTAAAAAAGCAACAGTAGTTTTTCAAAATGATTGGCATAAAGGGGTTGTTGGAATCGTTGCTTCTAGGTTGATTGAAAAACATTTTAAACCCACAATTGTATTAACAGAATCAAATGGTAAAATCACTGGCTCTGCACGGACGGTGAACGATTTTGATATTCATGAAGCATTGATTGAATGTGAATATTTATTAGAACAATTTGGAGGCCATAAGCATGCTGCAGGATTAACCATGTCTCTTGATAATTTAGAAAAATTCAAACAAAAATTTAATGAAGTTGTTGCTCAAAGAATTTCATTGAATGATTTATCACCTGAAGAAGAAGTTGATATAGAAATTACGTTTGATGAAATATTTCAGGCAGAAGAAAATCGGATGAAAATACCTCGTTTAAAAAGAATCTTAGGACAACTTGAACCACATGGCCCAGGAAATATGAAGCCAGTTTTTCTCTCAACAAATGTTTATGCAACAGATATTCGAATTTTAAAAGAAGAACATCTTAAATTAACGATGACACAACCAAATGGAAATGTGAAAATAGATGGTATTGGATTTAATATGGCTGGGTATAACGATATTGTTGCATCAGGCTTACCTTTTGATATTATTTATCATCTAGAAATAAATAAATGGAATGATAAAGAAACTTTACAGTTAATAATTAAAGATATTCGTTCAACAATATAAAAAGTAACTGTCAAAATTTAGACAATTTCTAAAATCTAAGTGTAAAAATGGGGATAAAACTAAGGTTAAATAATTTAAAATATCAATATGAAAAAGTAAGAGGAATACAATCAGCATTTTATACTATATTAAAAAATATTGCGTAAACTTGTTAAATAACGAATTTTATAGTTATTTTTCTAAAAATAATGTGTACTTATTAAATGGATAATGAATAAAATAATAATAATATTATTACTTTTTTTTGCACAGAATTTTTATTCTCAAACTAGGGAAATAGATTCACTTTATAATTCTTTAAAAACCTCGAAAAGAGATACGGTAAAGGTTCAGATATTAAACCAACTATCACAGAAACTTGGTTCGATTAATCCAGATATTTCGTTAAGATATGCTCAAAAAGCTAGAGCATTGGCAGAAGTTTTGAATTTTAAAAATGGTGAAATTCGCGCTTACTCAAATATCGGATTGGTTTATTATGGAAGAGGAGATTTTCCGAATGCTTTAAATTGTTTTTTATATGCTGAAAAGTTATTAGATAAGTACCCAAATGATTATTTATTAAGTGATATTTATAACAATATTGCACTCGTTTATGTTCAAGTCAATAAAGTTGAAATTGCATTTGATTATTTTAATAAAACGATAAAACTGGATAAAAAAGCAAATAATAGTAAGGGTTTAGGTGATGCATACAATAATCTTGGTTCTATTTATGGATTGAAAAAACAACTTCTTGAAGCAAAAAAATATTTTGAACTTTCATTAAAGTATCGATTAATTGCAAATGATAAAGATAATTTACCATTGACTTTATCTAACCTTAGTTCTGTTAATATTTTTCAAAATAATTTTTCTACCGCTGTTCGTCAAATCAATCAAGCCTTGTTGATTTATGAAAAAAATGATGACATTATTGGTGTTTCGATGATTTATAATAAAATAGGGGATTTAAAAACACATCAAAAAAAATATAAAGATGCTATTGTTTATTATCAAAAAAGCTTAAAATTATCCAAACAATATGCTATGCAACGGTATATGCAACATAGTTATGAAGAATTGGCTTTGTTGTATGAAAAATTGGAAGATTATAAAAAAGCAAACTTTTATTACAAAGTAAATGCAAAAATTAAAGATCGAATTTTTAATTCTGAAAATGCGAAACATTTAAGTGAATTGCAGGCAAAATATGAATCCGAAAAAAAACAACGAGAAATTTTAAAACGAAACTCTGAAATTGAACGTAAAAACTTTCAAATAAATATTTTTAGAATCGGATTCATAATTATCATTTTTCTAGTCATATATATCGTTTATTCATTAAGAGATAAATCTAAAATCAATAAAATTATCATAAAACAAAAACAAGATGTCGAATACCAAAATCAAATAATTGAAGAGAAAAACTTACTTGTTTCGACGCAAAATAAGGATATTAAAGACAGTATTAAGTATGCTAAAAGAATTCAAAAAGCCATATTGCCACCAAAAGAATTTTGGAATAAAATACTGCCAGATTCTTTTGTAATTTATAGACCGAAAGACATTTTAAGCGGTGATTTTAATTGGATTGCGGAAACAAATTCTCATATTTTCATAGCCGCAGCCGATTGTACAGGACATGGTGTACCAGGAGCTTTGATTTCGATAGTTAATTATAATTTATTAAATAAAGCAGTTTTAGAAAAAGGATTAGCAAATACAGGTGAAATTTTGGATGCAGTTAATGAATGGTTAACAGATAGCTTACATCAAAAAGTTGAAAACAGTACAGTGAAAGATGGAATGGACATTAGTTTAATTTCGATTAATAAAGAAAATGGGGAAATTTATTTTAGTGGTGCATACAATTCGTTGTTTGTAGTAACGGGAAATCAAATTGTTCAATATAAAGGAAATAAATTTCCAGTGGGATCTTTCTTGGATGAACAATTGAATCATTTCTCTACAAATAAGGTGCAGGTAGAAAAAGGATCAATGTTGTATTTATTTACCGATGGTTATCCTGATCAGTTTGGCGGGGCAAAAGGAAAAAAATTTAAATACAAAAATTTAAAAGAAAATTTACTGAAAATCAGCTCGTTTGATTTAGAATTTCAACGAAATTATTTGTTAAATTCTTTTAATGAATGGAAAGGTGATATGGAACAAGTAGATGATGTGTTATTTATTGGCGTAAAAATAAATTAGGAGAAAGGAAAAAAGATCTCTAACTTTGTTCAATAAGTGAAAAATAATTCAATGACATATTATTATTATCTGACTCTTTTAGAGAGAACCAGATAGTTGTGTCATATTCTTAATAGATTTTACAAGCTCGGTTCTTTTGAATCGGGCTTTTTTTTTACCCTATAATTTAAATGAAATGAAACAATTGTATGAAAATTACACAAAAGAAGATTTAGATGTTTGGAAAATTTTGTTCGAACGGCAAATTGAAAATTTAAAAAATAAAGCGAGTAAAGATTATTTACAAGCATTGGATGAAATGCAGTCGGTGTTAAATGCCTCGAAACTACCTAATTTTGAAGAAATAAATCAATGGTTTACAAACAAAACGGGTTGGAGTATTGTGTGTGTACCTGGTTTAATTCCTGTGGATGATTTTTTTGAATTATTAGCAGAGAAAAAATTTCCATCATCAACGTGGTTAAGATCGATGGAAAAATTAGACTATTTGGAAGAACCAGATATGTTTCATGACGTATTTGGACACATTCCATTATTATCTCAAAATGAATATTCTGACTTTATTCACCAGTTTGGAAAATTAGGAAAATCAATGATTCTTCAAGAAGAAAAGTTACAAATGCTTCAGCGATTGTATTGGTTTACCATTGAATTTGGCTTGATTCGAGAAACAAGCAATTGAAAATTTATGGCGCTGGTATTCTTTCTTCTTTTGGAGAATCTATTTCAGCTATTCAAAATGATTTGGAAAGAATTGATTTTGAAATGTGTACGATATTAAACACCTCTTTTTGTACTTCTGAAATGCAATCAAAATACTTTATCATAGAAGGATTAAAAGAATTAAATCAATCAATAGAATTATTAACTATTAAATGGCATGAACATGAATTGGAAAATTGTAAATAATAGATTGGTAAAAGAATATCATTTTAAAAATCAAACAGAATTAGCGATATTTTTTTTAAAAGTTGCAAAATTGGCTGATTCCATGAATCATCACCCTGATGTAAGTGTTTTTCAATGTTCAAAATTAAAGTTGGAATTATTTACACATACAGTAAACAAAATAAGTGATTTAGATCAAAAGTTAGCTAAATCAATAGACTTGATCAATTAACACAAATGAACTTTGTTCAGCGATTTGATTCGCTGAACAAAGTCTTATCATATCATCCTGTATCAGCTCACAACACAGAAAGCCGCAGCATCGCTGAGTTTGTCGAAAGTTAGCTGAGTTTGTCGAAGCTATCCTCTTCTTCTTTCCAAAAGCACCATCATCATCAGTCCTAAAAGAATTCTTTCGCTATCTCCTTCTTTTAAATTTTCCAGTTTTTCTAATTTAAATTTTCGACCGAAAAAAGATTTTTCTTTGGATAATCGAGCGACAGTTTTTCCGGAATTATCTAATATTCCATATTTTGGATTGAAAGCATATCCGGTAAATATTCCTACGATTGGAATTTCGCTCATTAAAGTGTCCATTACTTTTGCCCATGGATTTTCTTCTTTGATCGTAAATTCTTTACTTTTTTCAGTGTCAAATACATCGTAATGTGCTTTCCAAAGAGATTTCATTCCTTTTCTTCCAACACTACCAACAAGTTGATTGTTATTGTTTAAGAATTCATAACTCGCGCTAAAATCGATGATTTTGTTTGCATTAATGGTGTATTTTAAGTTTGTTTTATGTTCATCCGCATAAACCATAATTGCTTCTTTTAAGCGAAACATTTTTTGACGAACATAGGCTACAATTTGCCCATTAGCATCTTTTGCAATAAAATCATTGGACAAAGTACCTAATTTAAATTCAAATGTTAGAGGAAAATTAAATTCCTTAAAATCAGCATTCTTAGTAATAGTGCTGTCTAGTAATTGTTCTTCGATTATCATGTTAGTTATTTATTTTGTGCTAAGATAGAAAAATAAAAATCCTGCCTAAAATATAGACAGGATTTCTTATTAAAAAATTTATATATTTTATTTACTTTCAGACATTTCTCGAGTAAAAGCTGGAATTCCAGTTACATCCATCCCTGTAATTAATAAATGTATATCATGTGTTCCTTCATAAGTCACAACTGATTCTAAGTTTGCCATGTGTCTCATCATTGAATATTCGCTGGTAATACCCATTGCACCATGAATTTGACGAGCTTCTCTAGCGATGTTTAAAGCAATTTCACAATTGTTGCGTTTTGCCATTGAAATTTGAGCAGAAGTAGCTTTGCCAGCATTTCTTAATTGCCCTAAACGGAAAGTTAGCAATTGAGCTTTTGTGATTTCCGTAATCATTTCAGCTAATTTTTTTTGTTGTAATTGAAAAGATCCAATTGGTACACCAAATTGTGTTCTTTCTTTGCAGTATCTCAAAGCTTGATCGTAGCAATCCATTGCAGCACCTAAAGCACCCCACGCAATACCAAAGCGAGCAGAATCCAAACAACTTAAAGGAGCACCTAAACCAGTTCTTCCAGGTAATATGTTTTTCTTAGGAACTTTAACATTTACAAAGATTAATTCACCAGTTGATGAAGCTCTTAAAGATAATTTTCCATGCATTTCTGGAGTTGAAAATCCTTCCATACCTCTTTCAACGACGATTCCGTGAATTCTACCAGTTTCATCTTTTGCCCAAACAACAGCGATATCAGCAAAGGGAGCATTTGAAATCCACATTTTAGCACCATTCAAAATCACATTTTCACCATCACCAGCATCTTTGAAATTCGTAATCATTCCACCAGGATTTGATCCATGATCTGGTTCGGTTAAACCGAAACATCCCATAAATTCACCTGTAGCTAATTTTGGAAGGTATTTTTGTTTTTGCTCCTCAGAACCATATTTCCAAATAGGGTACATTACTAAAGAACTTTGAACGGAAGCAGTTGAGCGTAAACCAGAATCACAACGTTCTAATTCTTGCATAATCAAACCATAAGAAATTTGATCTAAACCAGGACCTCCGTATTCTTCTGGAATGTAAGGGCCAAAAGCTCCAATTTCTCCTAAACCTTTCAATAAATGTTTTGGAAAAGTTGCTTTTTCATAATGCTCATCGATAATTGGAGAAACTTCTTTTTTTACCCAAGCACGAGCAGCATCGCGAATCATTATGTGCTCTTCTGTCAATAAATCATCTAGATTATAATAATCTGGATGTACGTATAAATCTGTTGCCATTTTAAGTTTTTCTATTTTACTTTGCAAAATTAATTAATTTTTTCGCTCTAAGATAATTTTTTGTTATTTTACAGTTTATAATTGTTAAATCTTTTTACACAATAAGCATATTTTGTTAAATTTTATACATCAGATAGTCGGTAATCATTCAGATTTAGTTATTCCATCTCACTTATTGGAAAGAGAAATCAATGTTACAAACTTGTTGATTCCTACAATAATTATTTCTTTTTCGCTTATAACGCTATCAAAATATCGAAATAGTAGAGTTGTCTTGATTTTATCTAAACTTATTCTGAGTTCCAAAAATTTAGAACATACGATAAAAGAAGAATTAAGAATAAATTCGGTAAGTTCGATTGCATTAATAATAAATTATATAGTCGTTTTAAATATTTGTTTACTGTTGTCTTTCCTACATTATTTTCATCTTTCTTTTCATCTTTCTTTATTAATCTCTGTTTCTGTGACATTGGTTTTAATCATTTTACAAATAGTTGGATTATGGATGATAGGATTTATTTCAAATGAAACGAAAACATTGACTGTTCCTATCATTGAGACGGTGATAATTTATGAAACATTTGGATTTTTATTATTTTTTACAGCCTTGTGTTGGTTATTAAATCCTGAATTATCAGACCTTTTTTTAAAAATATTTATTTCAATCTTATCAATAACATTTTTAATACGTTTTTTCAAATGTTCTTTAGCAGTTTTAAAGAGAGGTGTGTCGTGGTATTATATTATTTTATATCTTTGCACCCTTGAAATTCTTCCGCTATTTATTACGTATATTTATGTTCAGGAGAATTTTAATTATTAATTTGATTGTTAATGTTTTAACTTACTGAAAAATTGGCTATTAAAACAATATTGGTGTCGCAACCAAAACCAGAAGGAGATAAATCGCCATATTATGATTTGGCAGATAAATATAAATTAAAAATTGATTTTCGTCCTTTTATTAAGGTGGAAGGAATTGGAGCACAGGAATTTAGAACTCAACGAGTGAATGTTCCTGAGCATACTGCTATTATCATGACTTCAAAAGCAGCAATCGACCATTTTTTTAGAATTTGTGATGAAATCAGATTCGAAGTGCCAGATACTATGAAATATTTTTGTATTTCAGAGGCGGTGGCTTATTACCTTCAAAAGTACGTGAGCTTTAGAAAAAGAAAAATATTTTTTGGAAAACAGACGATTGAAGAATTAGTAGAATTAATGAAAAAGCATAAGAGTGAAAAATTCTTATTGCCATGCACGGATATTTTACGCGATAAAATTCCAGAAACATTAGAACAACACAATATCAATTTCACAAAAGCAACTTTGTATAGAACAGTTGCTGCAGATTTGTCCGATTTAGAAGATGTTTATTACGATATGTTGGTGTTTTTTAGTCCTGGAGGAATTGAATCATTATTTAAAAACTTTCCAGATTTTAAACAAAATATGACAACAATTGCTGCTTTTGGTCCAACAACAGCAAATGCAGTGATTAAAAATAATTTGAGATTGGATGTGCACGCTCCTCAACCAAATGCTCCGTCAATGACTGCTGCTATTGAAATGTTTGTGAAAGACCAATTAAAAAAGAAATAAATTAGTTTGACTATAAGAAAAGAGGGTACTTGAAAAGTCAAGACCCTCTTTTTGTTTTATTAGCAGAACGATTATAACCACATTGAACGAACATAGGAGTTTCTAAAAATTATCCACCTTCCAACGTTCATAATTAAAGTACTTCCTCTCTCTACTATTTAATTTTCATCGCCATATTTGTTGTCATATATAATTTTAGAAGAAATGAAATGGATTTATTTATTTATTACGCTTTTATCTGTTGCTATCTCTTGTGTTCCAGCTAAAAAATACAATGATTTAGTAGCACGCGAAAAACAATGTAGTGATGAATTGGAAAAATATAAATCAAGTTCTTTAGATTTTGAAGGTAAATTCAAAGATATTGAAGCGAAACATGCTGTATTATCGAAAGAAGTTGCCAATTTAAAAGCAGATACAAACGATTTAGGAAATAAATACAGAATTTTACAAACGCAATATGATAAAATTGTAGATCAAAATGAAGTCTTAGAAACGAAATATGATAAATTAAGACTTTCAGGCGCAAAAGAAACGTCGCTTTTACAATCAGACATTGAAGCCAAAAATTTAGAATTACAGCGTAAAGAAGACGCTTTGGATAATTTAGAAAAAGAATTAAATGGAAAATTAAAACTTTTAGCTGATCGTGAACAACGTGTAAACGAATTGGAAGAAATGATTAAGCGTAAAGATGATGCTGTGATGGCTCTGAAAACAAAAGTAGCCAATGCCCTTAAAGGTTTTGAAAATAAAGGATTAACAGTTGTACATAAAAATGGAAAAATCTATGTGAGTTTAGAAGCTAAATTGTTATTTAAAACGGGAAGTACAGCAGTTGAAGAAGAAGGAAAAAAAGCATTAATTGAATTAGCCAAAGTTTTGGAGCATGAAAAAGATATTGAAATTATTGTTGAAGGACACACCGATACTGATAAATTAGCAAGTCCAGCAAGTCCAAAAAATAATTGGGAATTATCTGTTTTACGCTCAACTTCTGTGGTAGATATTATGATTGCCAATTCCAAAATGAATCCAGCTCAACTAATGGCCGCTGGCCGCTCTGAGTTTCATCCTGTGGACTCACAAGATAAGGCGAAAAATAGAAGAATTGAAATTATTATTTCTCCAAATTTGAACGAATTATTTGAGATTATTAATAAATAAAAACCATCGAACTCAGATTTATAGGCTTTTAAATATTTTAAACTTTAATTTAAGGAGATGGCTTTATCTGAAGAGGATATTCGATTAAAATTACAATTGCTTCCTCAAAAACCAGGAATTTATCAATACTTTGGTGCCGAAGGAATTATTATTTACGTTGGAAAAGCAAAGAATCTTAAAAATAGAGTAACTTCTTATTTCAATAAAAATTTAGAAAATGGGAAAACACGTATTCTTGTCAAAAGGATATGTGATATTCAATACATTGTTGTTGATACCGAATATGATGCTTTATTGCTGGAAAATAGTTTAATAAAAAAATACCAACCTAAATATAATATTCAACTAAAAGACGATAAAACTTATCCGTGGATTTGCATTAAAAAAGAACCTTTTCCTCGGGTGTTTTCTACAAGAAGATTGGTAAGAGATGGTTCAAAATATTTTGGGCCTTATCCGAGTGTTAAGGTGCTAAATACTTTATTGTCTTTGTTGAAAGAATTGTATCCTTTACGAAATTGTGCACTTGATTTAGCCAAACAAAAAATTCAAGAAAAACGTTATAAAGTTTGTTTGGAGTACCACATTGGAAATTGTAAAGGTCCTTGTGTTGGCAACCAAACTGAAGATCAATATCAGGTTTACATCAACCAAATTGAAAATATTGTTAAAGGAAATCTCAATAGTGTTATTGGAATTTTGAAAACGTTGATGCTGGATTATGCGAATAATTTTCAATATGAAATGGCACATGAAATCAAACAAAAAATCGAAGTTGTCGAACAATATAAAGCAAAATCTACAATTGTCTCACCTACTATTCATGAGGTAGATGTTATTACTTTAGTAGATGATGATAAAACAGCTTTTGTCAATTACTTGGTTATTTGCAATGGATCTATTATTCATGGATATACCGCAGAAGTTAAGAAGAAATTGGATGAAACTCCGAGTGAAATTATTGGTTTTGTTTTACCTGAATTAAGAGAAAGATTTGCCAGTATTTCAAAAGAAGTCTTATTAGAACAGGAAATTGAGTTAAAAATTGATGGAATACACTTTTTTGTTCCGCAAAAAGGAGATAAAAAACAATTGGTTGATTTATCTGTCCGTAATGCTAAATTTTATAAATTAGAAAAGCTTAAAAAAGAAAAAATTGTTCACCCAGAAAGACATACTGAGCGTATTTTAGAGCAAATTAAAAAGGACTTTCGTTTAAAAGATTTACCAATTCACATTGAATGTTTTGATAATTCTAATATTCAAGGAACAAATCCAGTTTCAGCTTGTGTTGTTTTTAAAAATGGAAAGCCAAGCAAGCAAGATTATCGTCATTTTAATGTAAAAACAGTTGAAGGCCCAAATGATTTTGCAACGATGGAAGAAGCTGTTTATAGAAGGTATAAGCGAATGCTAGATGAAAAACAAACCTTGCCTCAATTGATTGTAATTGATGGAGGAAAAGGGCAATTAAGTTCAGCTTTAACCGCTTTAGAAAAATTAGAATTAAGAGGAAAAATCGCTATTGTAGGTATTGCCAAACGTTTGGAAGAAATTTTTTTTCCAGGAGATAGTTTGCCGATATATTTAGACAAACGCAGTGAAAGTTTAAAAGTAATTCAGTTTTTAAGAAACGAAGCGCATCGATTTGGAATCACCCATCACCGCAATCGTAGAAGCAAAACGGCAATTGTATCAGAAATCACTCAAATAGAAGGTATTGGACCCAAAACACAAGAAATTTTAATGAAAGCTTTTAAAACTATTTCAAAAATTAAAACTTTGGAATTGCATTCGTTGGAAACAGAAATTGGAAAAGCGAAAGCAAAAATTGTTTGGAATTATTTCCATAATGGGGATGAAATCAGTTAATCTCTTGTCTTTTTGAATTGAGAAGGGGTTAATCCAGTTGTTTTTTTGAATGTTGCATTGAATGAAGAGATTGATGAGTAACCAACCATTTTGGCAATTCCGTCAATACTGTAATGATCATATTCTTGGGAAGCCAGTAATTTTAATGAAGCATTAATCCGAATTGCATTGATCCAAGTACTATAATTTTCTTTGTAATGTTGATTAATTGCTTCAGATAGATATGTCCGGTTTGTACCTAATTTTTTGGCTAATTTTTCAAGTGTTAAATTTGATTTTTCATACCATTTTTTATCATAAATGAGTTTTTCAAGTTCAAAAATTAATTGTAAACTTACATCTTTGATTTCTGTTTCATGCAGTTCAGGTTTGACTCTCTGGATGTCTGCTTTTGCGAATCTTAAATTCTGTTGAACCAATACTTTATTTTTGGTTCGAATTTGAAGTAAAAGCAGTGTAATTCCAATGAACGCAAGTGTTATAATCGATAATGAAACGATTAATATATGTTTTTCTCTTTGTTGAATGGCAACAATTTTTTGAATACGAATTTTTTCTTTTTTGGCTTCTTTAATTTTATATTCTAAATCATAAACAGCAATACCTTCCCTAATTTTTTCTACTGCAACAAGTTTGGATAAACTATCTGCTTCATAGAGTAAATGGTAAGCTGTTTGATAATCATTTTTCATTACTGCACGGTAACTTTGAGAATAATCAATTTCTTTTCGAATATCCAACATGTTGTAATGGATACTAATATCTTTTGCTTTTTGCAGATAAAAATTCGATTTTTCAAGATTTCCATTTTCAAAATGAATGGAAGCTAAGATGATTAAAACACGATATTCATCCATAAAATTATAGACTTTAACTTGCTTTACTTTTTCCAAAGCTTCGTTGCAAAACATCAAAGCTTGTTTGGTGTCGCTATTCAATAATGCGGAATAAGCTAAATTTGTTCGTAATACAATTTCCCCTTCTTCAACACCTTCTTTTTCTAATTTTAATGCTAATTTATAATAAGTTAAAGCTTTATTTTTATGAATTGAAGCAAGATAAAAACCTTGATTGATAAATGCTTTTTTTAAATCTCCTTTTGAAGTTGTTTGCCGCAATAATTCAATCGATTTTAGGTTGTTTTTGATGGCTAAATCGAGCTTTTTGACATTGTAAAGTAAGCGGGCATAAACAGTGTAGTAAATTCCTTGAATGTATTTATCTTGTTTTTTAATTTGTTCATTCAGTTGTTGCAGCATTATGAATGACTTTTCTGTATTTGCCCTTCGAATAATTGTGGCTATATAGGCCAACTCATTTAATAGATGCAAGCGATTTGATTTTAATTTTCGCTGAATAATTTCATAATTTTTATCTATTTGATTTCTATCAGGAATTGGAGCGTAATAATTTACAAAAACACTTATTTCTTTCGGTGGATCTTGTTTAATTTGTGTACAAAAACGAATTGGATTGGAATTCCCAAATAAGTTATTATGGACCATTATAAGAATGATAACAATGTAGAATCTTACTGTTTTTTGTAAAGAAATAATCATAAAGTGTACTTTCATTCAAAGAAATCGCTTTTATTGGTGAAATGTACAAAAAGCTTTTCAATTAATTTCAAAAAGCCTTCGTTGTGTTTTCTTAATTTAGCTCCTTCTGACAGACTCAAGTCATCGCGCTAAATCTATGAAAATACACCTCGTTCTTTTCAAATTTAATAATATTTGTTCATCAATTAATGTTAGATAAATTCTAAGAAAGTAGATAATTTTATTTTGAAAGCGTAGCATAAAATATTCTCCTTGGAATGTAAAAAAGTTCATATTTTCTCCAATTGCTTTTGTGATTCATTTATTTGTGTTAAAAAACTGTATTAGAACTTAATAACTTAACTTTTTTGTCTTCTTAATTGTTCAATTTGGCAATATAATAATTGAAATTTCGAAATAAAGAATCCAATTTTGCTTTCAAATTCATTTAAAAATTCTCGTATAAATATTTTTTAATAAGTAAGCCAATGAAAAATAAAATATTAATTGTCTGCATTTTAACTTTATCCTTTTTCAAAACGGATGCTCAAATACCTTGTAAGGAAATTGTTGGTTATTATCCAAATTGGCAATGGTATGATCGAAGTAAATTAGTTAATCCTTTAACAATTAATTATTCCAAATATTCGATTCTAAATTATTGTTTTTTTAGTCCTCAATTGGATGGCTCAATTCTATCAACAGATTCTTGGGCGGATGAAAATTTATTATTAGGTCAGCCTAATTGGACAACAGGAGGTTACTTTCCCAATACTTCAATTGTTGATTTAGCACACAATCACAATACGAAAATTATTCCTTCAATTGGTGGTTGGACATTATCTGGAAACTTTCCAATAATTGCAGCTGATCCTGTAAAAAGAGTTGCGTTTGCACAAGCTTGTGTCAATCTAATTCAAACGTATAATTTTGATGGAATCGATATTGATTGGGAGTATCCAGGTTATGCCGATCATGGAGGAAGTGCACAAGATAAAAATAATTATACTTTATTGTTACAAGCGATTCGTACAGCAATTGATAATTATGGAATCGCACATAATAAAACGATGTTATTAACTGCTGCTGTTGGTGCTGCTGAAGATCGAATGGATGATGTGGATTGGACTGCTGTTTCAGGAATTTTAGACATCATTAATTTAATGACTTATGATTTTTTTGGCTCATGGGATGTCACTTCAAATCACAACGCTCCTTTGTATGCCCCAACGCAAGGAGACCCCACATTTAATTGCGATTATGCAATTAATAAACTGATTTCTGTTTACAATGTTTCTCCACAAAAAATAACACTTGGAGTTCCTTTTTATGGTCGCTCCTCTAAAACGACTGGAACTCCAAGTTTATTTGGTTCAAATGCAGGAAGTGTTGACGGTGTAACGTTTATAGAAGATGAGGGTTCTCCTGAATATTACAACATTGTAAAAAATATGGGTTTATTCACAGAGCATTGGGATAATACGGCTAAAGTTCCATACTTAACTGGAAATGGTAGTTTAAACACCTTTGTTTCCTATGATAATGAACAATCAATTGGCTTAAAAGCAAAATATATCGTAGATCATAATTTACGAGGAGCAATCATTTGGGAAATTACGGGTGATTATCTGGAAACAGCTCCTAATTCTGGAGTTATTGCAAATACACCGCTAGTAGATACATTAAATCATGTTTTTTGTAATTATAATTCGGGAGTTGTTGTTCCCGGTACACCCTCGATTATCTGGAATAATCCTTCGAATATTATTTATGGAACAGCTTTAAATAGTGTGCAATTAAACGCATTAGCTAATGTAACTGGTACATTTGTTTATACTCCTAATTCAGGAACGATTTTACCCGTTGGAAGCCATACTTTGAGTGTTTTATTTACACCTTTAGATAATGTAAATTACACAACTGTTTCGGCAACTGTGCAAATTGATGTCACTAAAGCAAGTCCTGTACTTATTTGGAACAATCCAGCAAATATTTCATTTGGAACAGCATTAACAAGTACACAGTTAAATGCAATCTCTTCTGTTTCAGGATCATTTGTTTATTCACCTGTAGCGGGTACAATTCTCCCAGTAGGTATTCACTCTTTAAATGTAAACTTTATGCCAAATGATAATTTAAATTACTTGAATTCAAATGCTTCAGTAGAAATAAATGTTGTGACAAATTCAGAGTTAGAGTTGATAGAAAATCATATCAATAATATTATTTTATATCCAAATCCAGCAAACAGTAGTTTGTTATTTACAGAAGAATTAACGGCTGTTGAAGTTTTTTCAATCCACGGAAAAAAGATTTTTGAAACGATAGAGAAAGCAAACTCTATTTCTACCGCAGAATTATCAGATGGAGTTTATTATTTAGTGTCCAAACAAGGATTTTTTAAATTTACAGTAAAACATTAAAAATCTAAGAAATTTCTAACTTGAGTGTAAAATTTTAATCGCACGGAGTTAAAAGTATAAATTTTTTGATTTTTCAAAAGCGCAGAATTTACTTTTCGGATCTCCACTTCTTAGCAATAGAGTTGGTGCGTTTAAAATTTTAACATTATTTTAAAAAGATGATTTTTAATAAACGCGTTTAGTGAAAAACATATTTAGTTGTAATGAATAACTTTAGTTTTAACTTTTATAGATAAATACCGAAAATAGGTGGATAAAAGAATAAATTTGAAAGATAAAAAAATATACGTAATTCTACGTAAGCTAAAAGTGTTCAAAATTTGTAAAAAATTGTTAATTAAATATTTAGGAATTAATATTAATTTTTATAACTTCATAAAATAATACTAAAAATAGAACGTTTTAATTCAAACTCATTCTTATAAAAAGAATAAAACTACAACTCAACTAAAACAAATTTTTGCTGAAAAAAAATTGACGTTTTAGACCTGTTTTCAAGTTTAAAACGATTATAAACAAACTAAAACTGTGGAATTATGGCAATTTTATTAGCAACAACAATCGCATTTATTACTATAACTGCTTGGATGTACGTTCGTGGAAAAGAAATTGATCGCGAAATTTACAACGAACAAGACAGTAATTATTAAAGAAATAATTCGGAGGCGATATAATCGGCTCTCAATTTCCCTTCTTTTGTAAGTGTAATTTGTTCCTTTTTTTGAACAATCCACGCTGTATTGATAAATTCATTGAGCTTTTCTGAAAAGCTTTTTGGAGCTTGGATGATTTTAAATAGTTTTGATAAATCAACGCCTATTTTCATCCTTAATCCCGTCAATAAATATTCATTGAATTTGTCTTTAGCACTTAATGTTTCTGTTTCAAACCAAACAGACTGATTTTGTATGGCTTTTATATAGTTGATATTGTTCGCAATATTCCAGCTTCGTGTATTGCCATTGTATGAATGAGCAGAAGGTCCAACACCCAAATAATAAGTTCCTTTCCAATAACTTGAATTGTGTTTTGATTCAAGGTTTATTTTTGAAAAATTTGAAATTTCATATTGAAAAATTTGAGCCTTTTCTAATTTTTCAATTAATAATTCAAATTGTTCACTTTGTTGTTCTTCATTAGCAACACTTATTTTTGATTGATCCACCCATTTTTTTAAAGCAGTTTTTCCTTCAACGGTTAAACAATAAGCTGAAATGTGTTGAACATTTAAATCAATCGCTGTTTGAACAGTTTGTTCCCATTCTGCTAAACTTAAGTTAGGGAGACCATAAATTAGATCAATGCTAATATTATCATAGCCAATTTGTTGCGCTAATTGAATACAATTGAATGATTCTTCAGCTGTATGTGCCCGATTCATCCATTTTAAATCTTCTTCCCGAAATGATTGTAATCCTATACTTAATCTATTAATTCCAACTGCTTTAAAATCTTTTAATTTTTCAATCGATAAATCATCCGGATTTGCTTCCAAAGTGATTTCAGGATTTGGAATTATTTCAAAATTTTCCTTGATGAGGTTTAAAATGGTAAGAATTTCTTTTTTATTCAATAGACTTGGGGTACCACCTCCAAAATAGATGGTTTCAATAGTAGGGTTTGAAGAATCTACATTTAAATAAGGTTTCCTTAAAATTATTTCCGAACAAATCGCCGCTATCATTTTTGTTCGATAGACGTGATATGTTGTGCTGAAATGAAAATCACAATAGGTACATTTTTTCTTGCAAAAAGGAATATGAATATAAATACCAGCCATTTGACAAAGGTAGGAGTTTCTTAGGATGTTATCCCCCTTTTGGAATTATTATTTTAACGCTATGTAAAAGTACTGAAAAACAAAAAAAGGATAAAAAATATGTTAATTGATACCTAGAAATCTAAATATTTATTGTACATTAATACTATAAATATCAAAACACTGTGCCATGAATTTCAATGAAAATAAAAAGTCGTTAAGTGATGAACTTGATCAGTTTATGAATATTTTGAATGAATTGATTCCTCATTACGAAAAATTAATTCAGAAAAAAGAACTTGATTCTGAAGAAATTAAAGAATTAGGAGATGTAGAATATTTTTTGCTTGAAGTTAATGCTAAAATAAATGAAATTAAAAGTAAATTGGATCAACATTTATTTGGGCATTCTTTAGATTTATATTACAAATATAAAGAGAAAGCAAAGGAGGGAGATTTATATGCGATTCAAAAAGTAAACAGAATGCGTGATTTATTTACGAATACTTTGAAAGGAGAAGCGTTGGTGAATTGGAATTAATGAAATTTTGGATTTAAATGTTATGCTTCATCAATCTCATTATCGCGAAAAGCTGAAGGTATTAAGTCTGGAATTACTTTGAGTATTAATGGTAATAACAGTGCGCCACCTGGTAACATGAATATTGCAAGCGAAGGCATCGATTTTATTATGTCCATAAATTGTGTTTTTACAACTTCTTTTTCTTCCTTCGTTAAATCTTCTGTAGCTGATTTTTTGATTAAGAAAATTAATTCTTTACTTTGTTTTAATTCAACTCCAATTTTATCTTTATTTCTTCCTAATATCTTTAACCAATGCCGAGATAAATTACTGTATATTTTTTCATAAGAAGAACTAGACTGTAAAAAAGAAACTTTTTCGTGATTTTCAACCACAAATTTTTCAACCAATAAAATCGATTCATTTAATGATTGCACGGAAATCTCTAAAAAATCACAAAGTTCAGTTAAATATGTTTTTTCTTTTAATTCCGTTTGATTTTTTGAATAAATGGTTAAAATTGCCAAGTCTAATATAAATTGTTTAAACATCCAATTGGACATAACAATAGGTGTAAAATCTGAGGTAGCAGCGCCTTTTTTAAATTTTGTTTGAACAAAATTCTTGTTTTTATCGGGCAAATTAGCACTTGCTAAAAAGATTTTAAACATTGCTTTTTCTGAATCCTGAATAAAACCATCTGAGGACGCTGCCATGGAAATTGCAATCAAGGCATTTTGAGCCAATTCATTGTAATTCGAAAATGTTTGTTGATTCTTACTTTTTAAAAAATCATGATAAAGAATCACATCCAAATAAACAAAAACATTACTCAATGAATTAATCCAAATTCGATTGTCTAATAATTTGACTTTGATATCTACTCGTTTTGCTAATATATCTTCAAGTTTTTCTTCATTTGATTCTTTGAGAAAAAAAGTAAATATTTTTGTGATAGAGTATGAGTTGTGTTTGCCATAAAATTCCAACATGGAGTGTATGAAATCTTCTTTGCTTTGTTTCGTTTTTTTTGTATAATATTGATACACAAAATAATGTGACTCAAATAAAAGAAATTTCAGCCTCTCTTCGGAAGTCCAAGAAGATGTTTCAATTTTTGTTGCAAATAAAAGCTTTGAAGGATAACCAAAGTTGATACCTGATTGCCCTAAAAATAAATGAATAAAATGTTCTTCATTTACACCTTTTGGTCGTGTAAATGAAGTATTTATTTCCTTTTTTTCTTCTAAATAAAAAAATTTATTTATCCATCCTTTTGAACCAGGTTGTAACATCTTATTCTGAATTTATACCTTTTTAATTATATCTAAAATCGCATGGAATAATTCCGGTAAAACGTTGATTCAACTCGAATACTATTCCAGTAGTAACAAATGTTTATCGGCATTAGTATTACAAATTTAAAAATAATACTGGTTAACGACGAATCGAATTGTAGTTGTTAACCTGAATTGTAGTGTTCATATTTCTCATACGATATGGTTTGTTCACAGTATTTAAAAGATAATATTTGAGTTTATTGTTTTTGCTCAATTTTTTAAAGTCTTTCAATTGTATTACTCCTGAATATTCAATTTTATACCATCCTTCTTGGATTATTTTTTGATTAATCTTTGGTTTACTTTGTTTCCATAATACTAATTCATTTTTCATTTTTTGAATATTCTCCAGCGAATATGAAAGTAGTGGTAATTTATGAAACTGTTCTGTGGAGTTTAAATAAAATTCAATCGTACAATTAATTTTGACCGTCTCCGTATTCTTTTTTAATGGAAGTTCTTTACCAATATTGATATACGTTGCGCTTCTTTCCGAGAGACTTGGTTTGATGTTTTTATAATGGCAAATTTCATCATAAATAGCCATAGATGTATATGCTTTATAATAATTAAGGGGTAAAAAACGCTCGTTAAAATAAACATAAGAGGACATTTTATTGTACAATTTTAATTCTTCAAGCATTCGCTTTTTTTCTTTTTCATTTGGGGATAAAGAAAGTTTTAAATCTTTGTGAATATGATACAATTGATTATTCGCCAAATAATAGTTTTTGTCAACAATGGCTTTGTTTTGCATGTCGATACTATTAAACGGTAAGGTTCGTTTGCATTCAAAATTTTCTTTATAACTCAATTCTTTTCCAATGAATGGAACTTGGCTAGGTAACTTTAATTTATATGTTGTTCGTAAGTAATTTATAATCGTTGGAGCAATATCCAATTGAGTGGAAACCGAGTTAATTTGCTTGGCTTTTTTTAATAGTGGAGAATAAATTATTAAAGGAATTTTGTATTTTTCTAATTCATCATACAAACAAAACTGATTGCCATGATCTCCAAATATAATATAAATCGTGTTTTCGAAATCAGGTTTTTTTTTTGCCTCTTTAAAATACGATTGTATAGCATTATCGGTATAACTATAAGTTGAAAATTGACGGGCATATTTTAAAACATCGCTTTGATTTTTTGTTGGATTTTGAATTGATTTTATTTTTCGTTCTACAATTTTAGTATATTTATCCTGATCTGGAATAATAAATGGATCATGTGTGCTAATTGTTAAAAAAACATCTAAACGAGGCTTATTTTGTGTTTTTTGTCGTTCATAATCCAACCAAGATTTTTCAAATAATTTTTGATCTGGATAACCCCAAGCACTCTTTTCGCCTTTTTCCTTTATACGAAATTTATTCTCCCAATTTTTTACTAAGTAATCTGTATGGTGATAATTCATGAAACCATTCATATTGCAATAACTTAAATCTACACCACAATAAAATCTTGAATAATATTCCTTTTTTAATAAGGACATTAATGACCAGTGCAAAGGATGATCCATTAATAACATCATGTTTCCTTCAGGAGCATTTGGTACTGAACTTAATGTTGCCGGTAATACATTATGCGTACGCTCACAAGTGGTTAAAAAATTTGGAAAATATAAACTGTGTGGAATTAATGAATCTAAAAAAGGCATTAAATGTCCCGTGTTGTCAGCTCTTTTGCCAACCATACTTGTAGATAAACTTTCAACTATAAGAATTACAATATTGGGTGGACCTTTTTCATTTTTTTTAAAATAATTCGCAAATTCGCTTTTTTCTGGAAGTGTGTGAAATAACGGAAATTCGGGCAACTCACTTTTTGAAGCAAATATATTCTCATTTATTTTTTGAAAATCACTGATTTTATAAACCGCATTCTGTTGTTGTTTTGTGCTGAAATGCATTAAAGTGGCTTTAATGAAAACAGATAATTTATTATTTACAACTAAGTTTTCACTGACGTTAGGACTTATATATTCTATATTCGAGGACAAAAAAAGACCAACAACCAATAGCATTAAATATATTCGAACACTAAATAAATTATATTGAATTCTCTTAAAAATTTTAACAAGAATAAAATAAAGAAAAATAATGGTTGCAATTCCTAAAATGAGTTTGAAATCCACATGTTCCCCTGAGCCAATTATTAATTTCAATTCTGAAAAATTCAGGTAATAAATAGAATCACGTAAAAGTTCATTTGTTTGAATAAAAAAAAAAAAAAAAAATATATTTGCAACGATGGAAATTATTGCAATTATGTGAAAAATGAAAAGTCTTTTTTTTTGAATTATAAACGAAAAAAAGAGCATAATTACAATTGAAAAAAGACTAATTAATAAGGTTAATATGAAATCAAAAAATATTCCTTTGAAGTAAAATACTCCTTTTAAAGGTTTACCAAATAATTCTGCAGGCTCAATTATATATGCGACTAATCTTAAACTAATAAAGACGAAAAAAAGTGAAATTGTATATGGCAAACAAGATTTTAAGAATAGGAATATTTTATGCATGAAATATTTATTAATTCGAAAATAAATTTAGTGTTTTTTAATGAATTACTTCACCACTATCAATTTTCCTTGCAATTCATTGGCATCAGTTTGCGTTTTCCAGTTGACTTTATAGAAAAATAGTTGGGTTGCAAGGTTTTGTATTTCTTCTTTTGGCCATACGTTGTTGCTTCCCGGATGCAGTAAAAGATTCGTTTTGGTGAGCACTAATTTTCCTTGAGCATCAAAAAGTTCGATGTTTATTGTTGGAGTGCCGTTGGTGTGGATTAAAACCCTGTTTTAGAAATTTGAATATTCTGCATAGCAGTATCAGCACAACTCAGTTCGTTTTTCCAAGCAATTAATTCAAGGTGATATAGTCCTGATGTATCCGCTTGAAAATGGGAAAAATCAGTACTTTGAGTTGTTCCATTAAGAGTCCAAATGTAGGCGTCTGCATTACTGCTTAGATTGGTAATAAAAACTTCCAAAGGAGCTACTCCACTTGAAGGCGAGGTAGAAAAAGAAGCATTCACCGTTTGATACGAAGGAATAATAAGCAGGGAGTCAAAGGAACAAGAAGCAGTATCCGTAATTGTAAAAATTGCAGCACCAGCAGGAATATGATTAAAGAATCCATTGGATTGGGCTGTGGCATGGTTCAAAGAGTAACTTGATATTACCTCTGGATTTAGGGGAGTGAAAAGAACGCTACCAGTAGCATCACCGCACAAACTTGGAGTAAAAACCAGTTCCATCGTTTTTGGTTTTTGTCTTACCTGAATCATAACCGGACGTACGACTGAACAAGAATCATTTCCCCAGATTCGAACGGTATATAATTGAGAAGAGTCTCCTGTAAAAACGGGATTTGGGCAGTTATAACAGGACAAATCTTTTTGAGGCAACTACTCATATTGCACTCCGCCAGAAGCCGCTAGTTGAAGTGTTTCGCCAAGGCAAAGTGTTGTGTCTTTGGGTGTTTGTACATTTTGAGTTTGGCAGTTACTCGTATAGGCAA
>JACOTM010000100.1 GCA_016178305.1 Flavobacteriia bacterium
ACTTTTCATCCGCTTTAAAGCGGTGAGCCACCGCAGACAACTAATAAAAATAACAGTCCTTTCTTACTTCCGTAGGAAAGGATTTTTTATATCCTCTATGTGAACCAACATATTAATTTTTTCGGTAGTTTTACGGCTATTACTAAACCAAAATGCAAGTTGTATCAAATCCATATCGTAATAGTACGTTTTCGGGTTGCCTGACCTTTGAAAAAAGCGTTAAAAGTGCGTGTAACTATGAAGTGTATGGATTCTTTGGTATAAATTAACAATTTGTTGCTTACTATCTAATGATCTATCTTGGATAAATTTTAAAAATAAGTCATTAAATTCTGACTGTTTTAATAAACTAATATTGTTTAGAATACTTTTTACATTAAAAATATTAAAAACTGAATGTTCGGTTAATTTCTGTGGATTAGGATCATCCATATGACAGATAAATACATCCCATATTATAACTTCATTCGATTGCTTTTGATCAGGTTCTTTATAATTTCCTGATAATTTTAAGTATATTTGAATAGAACTTTTTAGTAAATGAAAATCAATTTCAGAAAGTGATATTTCAGCCAAAATAATTTGAATTGTTGATATAAATTCTTCTGCAATAGGAGTGATGTAAAAATCATTATCAAAGTGAATTTCCCACAAACTACCTAAAGCGTAAAAATTTACAACCCTATTTAAACCAACATCATTTAAAGGAAAATCACCTAAATTAGCTTCAAGGATTTTATCTAGATGATTCATTGATTTACATTCTTTATTAAGTACTGTAAAAATAGGTTTAATTATATCTGAATCAATGTAACCAAGTCCTGATAAAAAATCTTGGATAAAATAATTATATTGAACAGACTTTTTTTGCATTGTATATAAAATAAGAGCTACATTTCGAGTAATTTTGCCCTCCTCCTCATAATTTGCCTGTTCTATATTTGATTGATCTCTTAAAAAAATATATTTGGGATAAATGGTTAATGCATTTATCCAAGAACCAGAATTAAAATCAGAATTAAACATTAATTCTAAACTGCTTTCTGTATGCTGTACAAATTCTTTATTGACTGAAATTCTAAAGGCACATAGTGCATAATACTTTGCTGCAAAATATAATCCAATAAAACTATATAATTGCGCTATATTAATTAAAGCTAAAACAAATCCTTCGATTGTATCTTCTTGTTGGTAATTGTCTTTTGCTTTATGAAAATAATCTAAAGCTCTTAATAGACTATTGCGATTGTTTGTCTTCAGAAATGAAAACCCTTTCTCTATTTGTTGCTTAGCTAATTTACTTTTACCTTCTCTTTTTTCAATATAAGGTGATAGCTTCTCATAGAAAATTTCTAAATTACAAATCAACTTATTTTTATCTGTTGGGTCGATATTAATGAATATATTAATATACTTATTAATTCTTTCGGCAAATTGTGAGGCTTTGTATAAAGGAGCACTATCAATATTTTCTAGTATTTCTTCAAAATATTTAAGAAATAAAAATCGATCTCTATCTCGATTTCTCAATAAATTTAATTTAAGTAGAAAATTACCCTTTTCTTCTAATAGATGACATTTTTCATTTTCATCTTTAGAAACGATTAATCTTTTACTAACCTCTTTATATAAGCGAATAATCCATCGATTTAACTCATTTTCAGAAATATTAACTTTTTTCTCTAAAAATGCTGGTAATAGAACTGTTAATATAATTTGAGCATTCTCTAATTCTTTAGCATCTTCAAAATGTTCGAGATCGTCAAATAAAAATCTAATAGCATCTTCATGACCAATTAAATTTCCTTTTGGACGTTCTCTAACTTGTAAATTACTGTAATCCACTTCATGCATTTCGTTGTTGAGAAAAATCAATTCATAAATTGCTTTTCTTTTGAAAATAGCATGTATAGAACTATCATTAACATAAAATGCCAATAAAGAATTCCATTTATCTTTATGTTGAATTAAATATTTTTTTCTACGGCAATAATTAATCAAACCCAGAATTTCATAAAACTCACCTATTCTAAAGTCTTCTATTTTATCTATTTTTTGATAATTTTCATATTTTTGGGAATACCATTTATCTTCTTCATTTCTAATATTTAAGATTAATAAATCTAATTCAATGCTATTAAGTTTTCTTTCTTCTGAATTTTTTTGTGACGCTTTAGTGAAGACTCTTTCCAATAAAACACCAAATATTTGTTGAACATTATTATCCCCAATATCATACGGTAATTGAAATAATAAGTCGTTGATTCTTTTCTTGGTATTAGAAAATTCAATATCAGAATTTAAGCCGATGAACTCCCATTTAATTAATTTAGTAAAATCCTGCCAAAAATTCTGATCAAGACTGTCAAATAAATTTATTGCTTCCTCTATTAAATCTTTATTAAATTCTTTAATTATTGACGTTTTCTGGGTCTTTATATATTCGGTACAAATTTCTTTAATTTTATTTGAAATAATTTCAAGTTGATCTTGACTGATCATATCTTGATTTTCATACCACATTTTTAATAAATCAGCATCATTATTTAAGTATTTCCTAGAAATTTCAGAATTAGTTTCAAAAATAAATTCTTTATCAAAATTCTGATAATCTGATTTAATATGGAGCATAAAAAAATGAGAAATACATTTTTTAATTTCTTCGCTCTGAAATGAAAAATTACTTGAATAAAGTTTAATTTGCCTGAATTTTACTCTTTTATTTCCATCGTTCTTCTGGAAAATATCTTCTTCATATTCGCAATATATATTTTCATCAATATTATTTAGTAAATTATATATCCATGATTCAAGAGTTTTCAATGTTTGGTAGTTATATCCTCTAAGTGAAGAAACAGCATCTGTATCTTTAGAAAAGATCGACAATTTACTTATACTCATAAATTAGTTTTAGTTACTTATAAAAGTATTACAATTTTACAAGTAAGTAAACATTTCCAACAACAAAAAGGCTTTCAAACAATAATTGAAAACCTTTTTTTTGAATGAATAATTATTTATTATTCATTCAACACTCAAAATCTATCCAACCCAACCCTATTTTGTTCCAAAAATCTCAAAATACTTGACCTACTATATCTGATAATTTTTCCAAACTGACTAAACTCAATTTTGATATTATCACGTAGTTGTTGAAGCTTGGATTTACTTTTAATTCCTAAAAGCAATTTTGCTTCTGTTTCATCTACCCATTCCTCTTTATTGAAATGCTTTTCTGTATTCCTGATGATTCTTACTGTAAGTTCATCAATGAGTTTGTAAAAACTCTCCTTTTCAAAAACTATAATTTCCATGATTTTTTGTTTTAAGGGTTAAAAAATTAATTTGATTATGGTTGTTTATATTTCGATTGGTTTCAAGGCTTTTATTATTTCATCGTGTTTGTAATAAACTCGCCCTCCCAAATGGTAACATTTAAGTATTCCATCTTTTGTCCATTTTCTAAGTGTCGGAAAACTTATTGAAAGCATAGATGCTGTTTGTTCACGAGAGTAAATAATTGATGTTGATTTAGACTTTTTCATATGTAAATAATTTGTTTTTAAGTTGCCATATGGAATACGCCATGTTATATTCATTGGTACTTGCGCAATTTTGTTTGCATGGCTATTTCATGATTGTTTATTTTTGATTTAATTTTTCTTCTATTACTTGTTTAACAATTGGAATTATAGTAGGATTTTCACCCAATTGCATAAATGACCCTAATAAAGATTGAAAGGCTTCATCTCCCAATTTATCTTTATATACATTCAATACATAAATTAATTGTTCATCGGAATATCCTTCTAAAACAGATTTTTTAGTTTTTTCAGCTTCTTTTGAATTCCCATTTAATGGTTCATTTAGAGTTTTACTGTCTGTTATTTTTGAAAGTAACCCTGATTGAGAAAACAGACCAATCAAATCTTTCATAGATGCACCGTCTTTGGCTTCCGCTTCAAGTGTTTCAATTTTCTTTTTTAGTTCACTGTTTTTTATTTTGTATTCTTCTAATGTTTTGGTGAGTTCAATGAACTCTCTTTCTTTTTTGTATTTCTCCAATTCTTGAGCGACAATTTTATCAATATCTATTTGAGATGTTTTTCTCTCCGACAATTCATACACATATTTTTCATAATTTCTTGATAAACCTCGATAGAGCAATATTTCTACAACTTCTGTTTGAGCTGTAATAAAATCTCGATATGAATAGAAACAAGTCAAGTCTTTTGTACGAGGCATTATCTTTTCAGAATCAACCCTAATTTCATATTCAAAATTCACTTTGTTTTGTTGCTTCATTAATAAGTGCTTATAAAACTTTTGGATGGAAGCTTCCGTATAAATGATTCTCTTTTCCATGATACATCTGTTTAATGTTACTTAATTTAAGATCAAAATCGACTAAAATCAATATCATCCTCCCAAGGATCTTGTTCAGATTGTTTTTCCGATTCTTTTATATTGAATTTCTCTTTTTCGTCTTCTTGTGCTTCAGATAACTTCTGAATAGTAGAAATTGTATTATCCAATACCTTTTTGTTGACAGGGATTTCAAATTCTTTTGATTTATCGGAATTAATACCATTAATAGATGAGGAGTTAGTGTTTTTTAGCATCAAAGTGTAAAGCCAATCATCCTTTAATCCGCTGATTCGGTCTTTGAAAGTTGTATTTTCTTCTCGATACTCTTTTGATTTAGCAACTCCATGAGCAATTGTTCCCATTGCAAGACCTCTGATAAGTCCTGTTTTATCACCCATGTAATTTCCACCAAAAGCAAGTATAACCCCTGCCAATGGAGAAAACTTACCCAATGATGCACTAAGAACAGGAGCAATCACTCCACCACCAAGTACTTCAAATAAAGTTTTAATAGCTGAATTTTTAAAATCGCCTTTGGTCTCCATTCCATTGTAGCGATCTATTAGATTTGGTTTTGAAGCGGTTGTATCTTCATTACCATTTAAAAGAGATGTGTATTTTCTCTTTTGCTTTTTTTGAAAACGATTTGCATCCATACCTTTTTGATTTAAGTTGTTTTAAAGAATAATTATGCTTCAAACTGAATAATAAATCAAAGGTAAGGCGGTATTTTCGGCTGGGGGCGGTTAGAAATACCCCCAACTTTTCAAAAAAGAGGATTATTTATGTAAAATGAGGGAAAACCAGCTATTTTGACCTTAATCCTCTAATATCTTTCTCTATTTCGAGAAGGATCCTGTCATGGTTTATTTTTTTGAATACGGATAACACATATTCTAAATCTTTGATAACCGTTTTTGGATTGGCATAATCGAGCGGATTTTTGAATTTTTTATAAAAATCAGAATTTCCAATTTCGTTGTACGGTAATCCACATAATCCATGAAGTAATTCGGTACAATTTGAAACGTGAGCATCAACACGAGGGTCAATACCACCCATTTTAAGGAAGTAGTAACATAAAAGCATTTGTTGACTTCTTGTTACTTGGTATTTATAGGTTTTTGTTGGGATTTGATTTTCAGAAGAAGAAATAGAAATTGGGTCAATATCTTTATCTTTTAGACAGATTTGTGTGGCATGATAAAGGGCAAGTAATGCAAGAATATTTTCATCATCATATTTATGAGTAGCTTGCTCTTTCAATACTAATTCTTCCAATGTATTGCCGTTTATGTTATCATACATCGCATTGGTATAAACATCGGGTAATTGGGATAATTTAGCAAACGAAGGTTTTTTAGTTTTTGCTAAAAAGATGACTAACTGCTCAAATGCTTCAATACTGTTTTGACGAATATGTGGTAAATAGGAAAATACTTTTTCAATGACATTGTTTTGATCTAACTTTAAAAAGTGGTCAAATGTTATTTTGAGTTCCCGAAAGAAAACAGTATTGTGCGGAATAAATTGATTGTATTCAAAGATTACTCTTTTGTAATAGGTATGAGCATATTGTTTATCTGTTGAGTTCTCAACACTTTCCAAAAATCCGTTTTTGAGTACATTGCGGTAATATTCCGATGCAGATTCA